>NZ_VCIW01000002.1:300000-545679 GCF_005765165.1 Paenibacillus antri
CTCGCCGGCGTCGGCGAAGCGATCATGCTCAACTCGCAAGGCTACGTAGCGGAAGGCTCGGCCGATAACATCTTCCTCGTGAAGAACGGCGTCGTGTTCACGCCTCCTGCGTATATCGGCGCGCTCGAGGGCATTACGCGGGCGGCGGTCATGGAGCTGTGCGCGAAGACGGGTCTGACGCTGAAGGAAGAACCGTTCACGCTGCACGACGTGTACGTCGCGGACGAAGTGTTCTTCACGGGTACGGCGGCCGAAATCATCGCGGTGCGCGAGGTCGACGGACGCGTCATCGGCGAAGGGAAAGCCGGTCCGATCACGACGGCGCTGCTGCAGGAGTTCCGCAAGATCGTAACGGTCGACGGCGTGAAAGTATTCGAATAGCAAAGTTGTATACAATAAAGCCGCAGCGGACATGCGTTCCGCAGCGGCTTTCCTTGCGTTATGGGGAGATGTAAGGCGAACGCTCTTCCAGATCGAGGCGTTCCAACTGCCTTATGATCTTCACGTATTCGCGAGAGCGGAACGCCGGGTACGCGTTCGCCCGAACGATCGCGAGGCCTTGCTCGAACGTTCGATAGGTCGACGGCACGGCCATTCGTCGCTCCAGAACCTCCCGTTCCGCAAGCTTCCCGCAGGCAAGCAACGCGGCGAACAACAACGCGCAGACGACGACCTTCTTCGCAAGCATGAAACCACACCTCGATTAATGGTATTATGGGAATGTCTTTTTATACAAGTTGAACTATCGCGCTCCGATTTATACATCCATGCGCGTATTATCGCTATAGAAAAGGGAGGAAACGCGGTTGTCTTTCATGCATCTGGCCGTGGCGGCGCCTTTCGCCTACGCGGCGATCGTTCCGCTGCTTCATCGGTCGTTCCCGCGCGTACACACCGGGTGGTTCGTTCTACCGTTGCCTGTCGCTCTGTTCGCTTATTGGTTGTCTCGGTTCGCCGTCGTCCGCTCCGGGGTCGGCGAGGAAGCTCGGCTTTCTTGGATTCCGTCGTTAGGGATCGATCTCTCGTTTCATCTGGACGGGCTCAGCCTGCTGTTCGTCCTGCTCATTACGGGCATAGGCGGCTTGGTCACGCTGTATTCGATCTTCTACTTGTCCAAGACGAAGGAGAGAATCGGCCGTTTCTATGTCTATCTGCTGCTGTTCATGGGAGCGATGCTCGGCGTCGTGCTGTCGGACAACCTGATCGCGTTGTATGCGTTTTGGGAGCTGACGAGCCTGTCCTCGTTCTTATTGATCGCGTTCTGGCATCAACGGGAGCGGTCGCGGTACGGCGCGCTCAAGTCGATGATGATTACGGTGCTCGGCGGATTCGCGATGCTTGCGGGATTCGTATTGCTGTACATCATGACAGGTACATACAGCGTTAGGGAGATGATTCCCCAAGTCGGCGCCCTCGCCTCGCAGCCGCTCTTCTTCTGGGCGATGGCGCTCGTGCTGGTCGGCGCGTTCGCGAAGTCTGCGCAATTCCCGTTCCACATCTGGCTGCCGGACGCGATGGAGGCGCCGACGCCGGTCAGCGCGTATTTGCACTCGGCGACGATGGTCAAGGCGGGCCTCTACCTGGTCGCTCGGCTGACGCCCTTGTTCGGCGGTACGTCGGAGTGGTTTTGGCTGGTCTCGGCGTTCGGTCTCGCGACGTTGTTCTGGGGTTCGTTCCAAGCGGTCAAGCAAACCGACCTCAAAGCGATCCTCGCGTTTTCCACGATCAGCCAGCTCGGGTTGATCATGTGCCTGCTCGGACTCGGATCGGCGGCGCTTGCGTTCGAAGGGAACGTTTCGGACGTATACGTGCTCGCGATGACCGCGGCGGTGTTTCACTTGGTGAACCATGCAACGTTCAAGGGCGCGCTCTTCATGGTCGCCGGCATCGTCGATCACGAGACGGGCACCCGGGATATCCGCAAGCTCGGCGGCTTGGCGGCGATCATGCCGATTACGTTCACGTTCGCCGTCGTCGGAGCGGGGTCGATGGCCGGTTTGCCGCCGTTCAACGGCTTCCTCAGTAAGGAGATGTTCTTTACGGGGGTGCTGAACGCTTCCCGGATGAACTTCTTTTCGATGGAAGCGTGGGGCGCCTTGTTTCCGATCGTCGCTTGGACGGCGAGCGTCTTCACGTTCGTCTACAGCGCCGTCTTCGTCTTTAAGACGTTCCTCGGGAAAGCGAAGCCGGAACAGCTGCCGACGAAGCCGCACGAAGCGCCGCTGGGGCTGCTGCTTCCTCCGGCCGCGTTGGTTTCGCTCGTCGTCGCGTTCGGGTTGTTTCCGGACATCGCGAGCTATTACTTGATCGAACCGGCGCTCGCGTCGATCTATCCGTCGCTGCTCGCGCCGGGCGACGACTTCCATGTTCATATTTCCTTCTGGCACGGCTGGACGGCGGAACTGTTCATGACGATCGGCGTCGTCGCCGTCGGCTCGCTGCTGTTCTGGCAATTGCGGCGCTGGCTGGGCGTCTATGGCAGGCTTCCTCGACAATGGTCGCTGAACGCGCTGTACGATGGGGCTCTCGAAGGGCTCGAACGCGGCTCGGCGCGATTGACGAATGCGTATATGACGGGTTCCGTGCGCCATTACCTTCTATATATTTTCACGTTTCTGATCGCTGTCGTCGGATATGCGCTTTACCGCACGGGCGCCTTCGGCGCGATCGACCCGGGCTACCCCGGCTATGCGCCGATCTGCATTTACGAGGCGATGCTCGTGACGGCGACGCTGCTGGCGACGTTGTCCGTCCCGTTCGCCCGCTCTCGGATGACGATGATCATCCTGGTCGGCGCGGTCGGGTATATGGTAGTGCTGTTTTTCGTATTGTTCCGCGCGCCCGATCTCGCCCTCACGCAGATGATCATCGAGACGGTGTCGGTCGCCTTGTTCCTTCTGTGCTTCTACCATCTGCCGAAGCTTCGGAAGGAAACGACCTCGCGCCGTTTCAAGCTGACGAACGCGGTCGTCTCCGTCGGCGTCGGCGCGATCGTCGCGATCGCGGCGTTAGCGGCGAGCGGCACGAACGGGTTCGAGTCGATCGCGGACTATTATCTCGAGGAAAGTTACCATCTGGGCGGCGGGAAGAACGTCGTCAACGTCATCCTCGTCGACTTCCGCGGCTTCGATACGCTTCTGGAAATCATGGTGCTCGGCATCGCCTCGCTCGGCATCTACGCCATGATCAAGCTCCGCGCACCGCGGCAAGTCGATAGGAAGGGGGATTCGTCGAATGAAAGCTAACGATGTCATCCTGAGGACGGTGGCCAAGCTGGTCGTCTTCATCATATTGGCCTTCGCGGCGCATCTGTTTTTCGCCGGACACAACGATCCGGGCGGAGGCTTCATCGGAGGCCTCGTGACCGCGTCCGCGCTCGTGCTGCTCGCGCTCGCGTTCGATTTGAAGACGGTACGCAAGGTCGTACCCGTCGACTTCCGCATCGTGACGGCGATCGGCTTGCTCGTCGCCGTACTGACCGGCGTCGGCTCGTTCGCGTTCGATCAACCGTTCCTTAGCCACACGTTCGCGTATAAAGAGCTGCCCTTCTTGGGGAAGAAGGAGCTCGCCACCGCCGTGCTGTTCGATCTCGGCGTCTACCTGGCCGTCGTCGGCGTGACGATGACGATCATTCTGTCGATCGGGGAGGACCGCTAACATGGAATTCATCATGTCGATCTTGATCGGCGCATTGTTCAGCGTCGGGACGTATCTGATTCTTAGCCGCAGTCTGCTCCGTATCGTGCTGGGGACGGCGATTCTGAGTCACGGGGTGCATCTGCTGCTGATGACGATGGCGGGTCTGAAGCGGGGCGCCGCGCCTTTGCTCGGAGAAGAGGCGGGCGCTTATACGGATCCGCTTCCGCAGGCGCTCATTCTGACGTCCATCGTCATCAGCTTCGGCGTTACGGCGTTCTTCTTCGTGTTGGCGTACCGCGCCTACCAGGAACTGAGAACGGACGATATGGAACTATTAAGGGGGGATGACGATGAATAACGCGGTCGTCCTGCCGCTGCTCATTCCGCTGCTCGCCGGCGTCGTTCTCGTTTTCTTCTCGAACGTTCGAGCTCAGCGCACGATCAGCGCCCTCGCCGCGCTTCTGAACGTGGCGGCGTGCGCTTATCTCGTACAGCAGGTGCGAACGGACGGGATCCAGACGCTGTATATGGGGGGATGGCTCCCGCCGTTCGGCATCGTCTTCGTGGCCGACATGCTGGGGGCGCTTCTTGCGTTAACGTCGGCCGTCGTCATGGGAGCTTGCTTGTTCTACGCGTTCCGAACGATCGGGGAGGGACGCGAGAGGCATCATTTCTATGCGTTAGCCCAGTTTCTGACCGTAGGCGTGATCGGGTCGTTCTTGACGGGCGATATTTTCAACCTATTCGTCTGCTTCGAAGTGATGCTCATTTCTTCGTACGCGCTTATCGTGCTCGGCGGGGAGAAGCGGCAGCTTCGGGAGTCCATCAAATACATCTTGATCAACATCGTCTCTTCCATCCTGTTCGTCGCATCGATGGCGTACTTGTACGCGGCTCTCGGCACGCTGAACATGGCGCAGCTCGCGGTTCGCGTCGCCGAAACCGGACAGGGGGGAGGGCTGAACGTAGTGGCCGCTTTGCTGCTCGTCGTCTTTTCGCTCAAAGCGGGCTTGTTCCTATTTTTCTGGCTCCCGGGATCCTACGGGGCCCCGCCTTCGGTCGTCGCCGCCATGTTCGGCGGATTGCTCACGAAGGTCGGCGTCTACGCGATCGTTCGGACGTTCACGTTGATCTTCGCGTATGACCCGGGGTTCACGCAGCCGCTCATCGAATGGATGAGCATCGGAGCGATGACGCTCGGGGCGCTTGGCGCGGTCGCCTATCGGGACGTGCCGAGAATTCTTATATACAACATCGTCGTCGCGGTCGGATTGATCGGCTTCGGCTTGTCGGCGGCGACGGAAGCGGCGCTCGACGGGGTCGTCTTCTATTTGCTCCACGACATGGTCGCCAAGGCGCTCGTCTTCTTGCTTGGGGGTTGGCTCATGACGCTCGCGGGTACCGATAGGTCGGGGCGGATGGGGGGACTGATCGAAAAGGCGCCGGCGCTCGGATGGATGTTCTTCGCGACGGGCATGGCGATCGCCGGCGTGCCCCCGCTCAGCGGGTTCGTCGGAAAGCTCCTCATCGTGCAAGGCGGATTGGAAGGCGGGCGCTACATCGGCGTCGCGGTCGCCCTCGCTACAAGCCTGCTCGTATTGTTGTCCCTGACGAGGCTGTTCATGTCGGCGTTCTGGGGCGAGCCGAAGTCCGGCGAGCCCGCATCCGTCGTTCCGTCGGGACTGCTCGCGCCTTGCGCCTCGCTGCTCGCGATCGTTGCGTTGCTCGGCGTCGGCGCGGAATGGGTCAATGCGTACGTTTCGCTTGCGGGCGAAGTGTTGGCGAGGCCGGAGTTGTATATCGAAGCCGTGTTAAAGGAGTAGAGACATATGGCCTTTCAGATCGTATTGAACGGATTGCTCGCGCTCATCTGGATGCTGCTCGCGAACGATATGACGTTCGTCGGTTTCGTCGTCGGGTACTTCATCGGCATGGCGTTTCTTTTCGGCCTCAGGCGATTTTTCAAAAAACCGTTTTACTTGCGTAAAGTGTGGGCGATCGTAAAACTGCTCGGTTTATTCCTGAAGGAATTGGTGTTATCCAATATCGCGGTCATCGGACATATCGTGCGTCCGAGGTTGACCGTTCGGCCCGGCGTGTTCGCGTATCGCACCGAACTCCGATCGGATTGGGAAGTGACGCTTCTCGCCTGCCTCATCACGCTTACGCCGGGAACGCTCACGCTTGAAGTGTCCCCCGGGCAAGACACGCTGTACATTCATGCGATCGACATCGGGGACGCCGATGAATTGAAACGACAAATCAAGGGCTCGTTCGAAAGGGCCATCCGGGAGGTGACGAGATAATGCTGGACGCCGCTTTGCCGATCGCGCTGGCGATCATCTCGCTGTCGGTGCTGGGCGCGATCTATCGCGTGCTTCGAGGCCCGTCGATGCCGGACCGCGTCATCGCCCTCGACATGATCGGCATTCAACTGCTTTCGATCGTGGCGATCGTATCGGTCATGCTCCGGTCGGAGTCGTACTCCGACATTATTTTGCTCATCGGCATCGTAGCGTTTCTCGGTACGGTGGCCTTCTCCAAATATATCGAAAGAGGGGTGGCGATCGAATATGAGCGAGACGGCGGGGATGATCGGTGAATGGCTCGTCGCGGCATTGATTTTACTAGGCGCGGTTTTGTGCGCCGTCAGTTCGTTCGGACTCATTCGGATGCCTGACGTGTACACGCGCTCGCACGCGGCGACGAAAAGCTCGACGTTGGGCGTCATGAGCATTTTATTGGGAGCCTTTCTATATTTTCTCCTAATGCATCAGGTGACGAGCGCCAAGATGCTGCTCGCGATCGCCTTCCTGTTCGCCACGGCTCCCGTCGCGGGCCATATGATCGGCCGCGCGGCGTACCGATCGGGCGTGCCGTTGTCGGAGCGCTCCGTGCAGGACGACTTGGCGAAGAAGCTTCGTTCGGAAAACAAACGGACGGGAGCGTAATATCGTTTCGCCGAAATCAGGCCAATATTGTTTTTTCGGATGTCAAACCGCCGCTCCTTGCATAAGATGTAGTGCACTAGGCGAACGCACAGCGCCCGCGGGCGCGACGCGTCGCTCGGATACTTACATCTCATCTAGGAACAGGAGGGGACCTATGAAACTCCATATCGCGAAAGACGGAGATTCGATTAACGCCCTGTCGGAAAAATACGGCGTCGCGCGAGAACGCATTCTCGCGGCGAATCCGCAGCTCGGGGAAGCCGAGGCGCTCGCGCGAGGCGCGAAGGTGAAAATCCCGACGGGACCGGTATTCATGACGGCGGCCGGCGGAACGCAGCGGCCGGAGCCGATCGCGCCGTATGCCGTCGCGGCGTTCGCGGGGCATCGCCAAGAGGCGGAAGCGCAGGCCGCCCCCGAGCCGGCGGCGGAGCTGCCGGAACCGACTTTGCCGGCGACCACGCCTGCGACGACCGCGACAAACATGCCGACGGTACCGAACATGCCGACCGTACCGTCCGCACCGCCGATGGCGTCGATGCCGTCGGTGCCGTCGGCGTCGAACGCGCCGACGGCGGCTTCCGCTCCGCCGACGCCGTCGATGGCGTCGATGCCGTCCTTGCCGCCGTTGCCGCCATCGCCGACGACGGCTTCCGCAGGTTCGGAGTCGCTTCCGTCCTACTATAAGACGGAGCCCGCCGTCGGCGACCAATCCCCGCTGCATGTGCAGTGGAGCGGCATGAACGACGGCCCCGCGGCGGTGCATCCGTTCGCGCCGCTGCCGACGCCGGTCGTGCCGGCGGGCGCGCCGACGTTCTATCCGGGGCCGTTCGGTTACGGTCACGTACCGGCCGCGCCGCCGTACGGCGCCTTCGGTCCGACGGATCCGTCGGCGTTCGCGACGTACGGCGCCATTCCGGAGCCGTTCCCGTCGCCGTTCCAAGGGTACCCGTCGCAGGCGTCGCACGATTGCGGCTGCGGCGGCCCGGCCGCGCCGCGGCTGCCGTACGCGCTGCCGCTCCGCGGCGGCGAAGAGCGCGCCTACGCGAGCGCGGCTCAAGGGCAAGCGCCCGATGCTGCGCCGACGGCCGAGACGGCTCCGCCGACCGCGAAGGCCGAGCCGAAGAAAGCGCGCTCCCGCAAGAAGAACGCGCGCATCTCCTCTCGAGACGATCTGCTGCGCTCGTTCTTAAAGCGCGCGAGCGGCGCTCGCCGGACGTCGCGCCGAAAGTCGAAGCCCTGGGTGAACGACTGATCCGAAGCCGAAGAAGTCCATTCTTGCGAAGGGCCCGACGAAGCGTTCGGCGTATAGTCCCTACCGCCGCTGGCTAGAATAGGGAGTAGAACCGATCGCAGCATTCGTCAGGGGTGAACGTAAGTTCAATGGGCTTCTTCGGTCAAATGAAAAAACGACTCAAAAAACGATTCCGCGTCGGCCGCCGTTGGCTTGCCTTAGGCATGCTCGCGCTGGCCGCGGGAATCGCATGGATATACGCGGACGCCGGTCCGAAGCTGGGGGCGCCGGGGAACGGGGACAGCCTGTCCGTCTTCTCGTTCCGCGAGAAGGCGCCGGCTTCGCCGAGCGATCTCGAGCGCGAAGCGTCGGTGACGGTGCGGCGGCTGTACGTGTGCGGCGAGGAGGACCTGCCGCTCGGCGTCCTGCCGCCGGAGCGGATCGCCGAGCTGGCGTCGGCGCACCCGGAGTGGGAATTCGGCGCCGCGAAGGACGGAGCCGTCGTCTTCACCGAGCATGTGGACGATCTGTCCGAGGCGTGCAAGCGGAACGCCTACATCGGGGTCGACGCGGCGGGCAGCTTGACGCTGTACGAAGGTCCGCCGCGCGAGGCGAAGGCGGTGAAGACCTTTTTCCAACTGGATGTCGAACATCTCGAAAGCGCGCTGCCGAGCGAGGTCGTCACGCAGCTGCGCGAAGGGATCCGCATTACGGATCTCGCGGATTATAACAGCGTCTTGTCGACGTTCAGCGACTTCGCGATCGACGAGACGGAGAAGGTCATGAAGCCGGAAGCGTAACGTTCCCGGCAGGATCATAACGGAATCGCCGGAGAAAGACGAGAGGATGGACGCTCTCGTCTTTTTTTTGGTATGATAACCTTCTAGGAATACATATGTTCGTAAGGTTGCAGGACAAGGAGAGAGGAACTCTTGCGTATCATGGGGATCGACCCCGGCCTGGCCATCGTCGGGTTCGGGTTCGTCGATAAGAACGGCAGCAAGCTGTCGCCGATTCAGTACGGGTGCATTACGACCGAGGCGGATACGGATCAAGGAGTTCGATTGAAACAAATCTATGAATCTGCGGTTCAGCTCATAGAGAAGTATAAGCCGGATGCCGTCGCGATCGAGAAGCTGTTTTTCAACAAGAACGTGACGACGGCGCTGTCCGTAGGGCAAGCGCGAGGCGTGCTCATACTGGCGGCCGTGCAGCGGGGGCTGCCGATCGCGGAATATACGCCGCTGCAAGTGAAGCAAGCCGTCGTCGGTTACGGCAAGGCGGAGAAGCGTCAGGTGCAGGAGATGGTGCGCATGTTCCTGAACCTGGTTTCGATTCCGAAGCCGGACGACGTCGCGGACGCGCTCGCGGTGGCCATATGCCACGCGCATACGTCCACATTCCACGATCGATTGAACGGAAACGGAGTCCATAAACCATGATCGATTTTTTACGGGGCAAGCCCGTCGTCGTCGATACCGATTTCGTCGTGCTCGACGTGCACGACGTCGGGTATCGCGTCTTTTGTCCGAACCCGTACGCGTTCGCCGGCAAGGCGGAGCAGACGGTTACGTTGTTCATCCATCATCACGTTCGCGAGGACGCGGTGCAGCTGTTCGGCTTCGCCACGCGCGAGGAGCAGGCGTTATTCCGCAAGCTCCTCGACGTGACGGGCATCGGCCCGCGCGTCGCGGTCGGCGTCTTGTCGGGCGGGGCGCCCGAGCGGATCGTCGCCGCCATTCAGAGCGACGATCTGACGTTCCTGACGCGGCTGCCGGGCATCGGCAAGAAGACGGCGCAGCGCATCGTGCTCGATTTGAAGGATAAGCTGGACGGCATCGGCATCCCCGTCGCGCTCGGCGCGGGCGCCGCGGCTCTCTCGGGCGCGGAGGCGGCCGCTTCGACCGCCGCCGGATCCGCCGGCCTGTCCGTCGCTTGGCGGGAGGCGAAGGACGCGCTCATGGCGCTCGGCTATACGGACGCGGAGACGGAACGCGCGTGGCGCGACGTGAAAGGGAAGGCCGGCGAAGGCGACGGCGCGGACAAGCTGATCAAGCTTGCGCTGCAGTCGCTCTATCAGGCGTAATACACGGAAGAGAGGGCAACCATGGAGGACGATCGCATCATCTCGGCCCACTTGATGATGGAAGACTCGCAAGTGGAATACAGCCTCCGCCCCCGGTACTTGTCCGAATATATCGGGCAGGGCCAGGTGAAGGAAAATTTGAAAATTTACATCGAAGCGGCCAAGCTTCGCCGGGAGAGCCTCGACCACGTGCTGCTGTACGGGCCGCCGGGACTCGGCAAGACGACGCTGTCGAACATTATCGCCAACGAGCTCGGCGTCAATATCCGGACGACGTCGGGCCCGGCCATCGAGCGGCCCGGCGATCTCGCCGCGATCCTGACGAACCTGCAGGAAGGCGACGTCCTGTTCATCGACGAGATCCACCAGCTGCACCGGACGGTCGAGGAAGTGCTGTACCCGGCGATGGAGGATTTCGCGCTCGACATCATTATCGGCAAGGGACCGAGCGCCCGCTCGGTGCGACTCGATCTCCCGGCGTTCACCTTGATCGGCGCGACGACGCGGGCGGGCATGCTGTCCGCGCCGCTGCGCGACCGGTTCGGCGTCGTCAGCCGGCTGGAATATTACAACGTGGAGGAGCTGACCTTCATCGTTTCCCGCGCTTCGGACATTCTCGGCGTGCAGATCGCTCCGGACGCCGCGGCCGAGATCGGCATGCGCTCCCGCGGCACGCCGCGAATCGCGAACCGGCTGCTGAAGCGCGTGCGCGACGTCGCGCAGGTGAGGGGCGACGGCGTTATTACGAAGGCGCTTGCCGACACCGCGCTCCGGATGATTCGCATCGATGCGCTCGGCCTCGACGAGATCGATCATAAGATGCTGAGGGCGATGATCGCGAACTTCGACGGAGGTCCGGTCGGACTCGACACGATCGCCGCGTCGATCGGCGAGGAAAGCCGGACGATCGAAGACGTGTACGAGCCGTATCTGCTGCAGATCGGCTTCTTGCAGCGAACGCCGCGCGGGCGCGTCGTGACGCCGGCGGCGTATCGCCATCTCGGCTACCCGCCGAAGAAGGGGGCGGAAGGATGAAACCTAAGTTTTGGCTCGCGGCCGTCGTCGCGGCGGCGCTGCTCGCCGGACCGGCGCTGCCCGTCGCTCCCGCGTTCGCGGACGGCGGCGAGGCGGAAGTCCATGTCGCGCTCTATGTGAAGACGAACAATTATAACGCCTTGACCGGCGCGGTCACATTGTCCGCGGAAGGCGGACTCGTGTTGTCGGACGCGGCCGCAGGCGTCGATTGGCTGCGCACGGCGGACGCTTCCGCGGTGCGGGCGACGACGGACGGCTACCGCGTCGTCGTGGTCGAGACGGGCGACGCGGCGAAGGCCGCGGCGTTCGCCGCCGACGTGAAGAAGGCGGCTCAGCCGGTCGCCGTATTCGAGCGGACGAAGGGCGGCAAGCCGCTGTACGCCGTCGAGGCGGGGCCGTACGCGACGAAGGCGGCGGCGGAAGCGGGGCGCACGGCGCTCGCGGGCAACGCCGCGGTCGCGACGCGGCTCGCCGGCGCGGCGATGACGCTGCGCGGCCCGTTCTACGCGAGGGCGAGCTCGCACGCTTCGGAGGCGGAGGCGCTTGCCGCCGCCGCGCCGCTGTGGGACGCGGGCGTCTACGCCGTGCCGGCGCTGACGAGCGTGGGCGGCGGGGCCGTCCGCTACGAGCTGTGGATCGGCGGCGCGGCGGACGACGCCGGGCTGCAGCAGGCGATCTCGGCGGCGGCCGCGGCGAAGCCGGGTCTTTCGGCGATGCCGGTCGCGCCGACAGTCCGCTACGCGCTGCTGCGCAGCGATCGGGTCGGCGACGCCAACCTCGCGCCTGCGACGAGACACGCCGCCGTCGGCGGCGACGGCGCCAAGCTGACGGCGACCCCGGCGAAGGACGGCGGGGCGGTGCGCGTCGCGGAACGGTTCGCCAGGTCGTACCGCGGCGCGATCGACGTCTTCGCGCACAACGGCGCTCTCGCCGTCGTGAACCGCGTCGACTTGGAATCGTACGTCGCCGCCGTCGTCGGCGCGGAGCTCGACGCTTCGTGGCCGGTCGAGGCGCTGAAGGCGCAAGCGGTCGCCGCGCGGACGTACGTCTTGAAGCAAGGCTGGAAGTACGGCGTCGCGAACGTAACGGATACGACCGCCGATCAAGCGTACCGCGGCATCGAGCGGGAGTTTCCGGTCATTCTCGCCGCGGCGGAGGCGACGGCCGGCGAGCGGCTGACGCTGCCGAACGGCGCGCTGCTCGACGCGTTCTACTCGAGCAACGCCGGCGGTCGAACCGCGGATCCGGTAGAGGTATGGGGCGCCCCGATCCCGGGGCTGGCTTCGATCCCGAGCCCGGACGACGCGGCCGAGCGGAACAAGCTGATGTGGTATCGCGTCGTCCTGCCGGATCAGCGCATCGGATATATCCGCTCCGACCTCGTCAAGCTGTCCGGCGCGACGAACGCGGCGGGCTTCCCGCTGGGCGCCGTCGCGGAGGACGCGGTCAACGTACGGACCGCGCCGTTCGTCAACAACGACACGAATCCGTCGATCGCTTCGCTCGCCAAGGGAGCTGGCGTCACCGTCATCGACCGCGACATCGAATCCACCGCTTATCAGTGGATCCGAGGGCCGATCGACGCCGGACGGCTGCAGCTGCAGATGAATGCGAGCGGCGTAGCGCCCGGCGTCGTCGCCGGCCTCGGGACGCCTTCCTCGATCGAAGTGACCGGGCGGGGCGCGGCCAGCGCCCGAGTGACGGAGGTCGTCATGAACGGGAAGAACATTCCGGTGACGCGTCCCGAGCAGTATCGGACGCTGTTCGGCCTGCCCAGCAGCCGCTTCGAGGTCGAACAGACGGGCGCGGTGACCGCGCTCGGCGCGGGCGGCAAACGGACGGAGCTGTCGTCGACCGCCTCGCAGCCGCTCTCCGCGACCGGCGCGAACGGCGTCAAGAAGTCGCTGTCGGCCGAAGCGTATTTGATTTCGAACGGCGACGGTTCGGCGCGCGTGGCGACGCGCGGCGCGGCGTTCCGCTTCCACGGCACCGGCTTCGGGCACGGCCTCGGCCTGTCCCAGTGGGGGGCGTTCGGCCTCGCCGAGATCGGGTATGACTACAGGAAAATCTTGTTATACTACTATAAAGACGCAAGCGTGACGAAGGAATGAACCCATTGAACGTAGATTTGTTCGATTTCGAGCTGCCGGAGCGGCTCATCGCGCAGACGCCGTTGGCGGAGCGCACGGCCTCCCGGCTCATGACGCTGGATAAGCGCACGGGGGCGATCGGCCACAAGCAATTTTCCGATCTTATCGATTACCTTCGCCCCGGCGATCTGCTCGTCATGAACGATACGAAGGTGCTTCCGGCTCGGCTGTACGGCTGGAAGCCCGATACCGGCGCCAAGGCGGAGCTGCTGCTCCTGAAGGATCTCGGCGGCGACCGGTGGGAGACGCTCGCGCGCCCGGGCAAGCGCTTGAAGCCCGGCAGCGTCATCCGATTCGGCGAGAGCGAGGACCGTCCGCTGCTCGAAGCGACGGTCGAAGCGGAGACGGAAGGCGGCGGACGCATCGTCGCCTTCCGGTACGAAGGCATCTTCCTCGAAGTGCTGGAGCGGCTCGGCACGATGCCGCTGCCGCCGTACATCAAGGAACGATTGGACGACAAGGACCGTTACCAGACCGTATACGCGAAGCATCCGGGCTCGGCGGCGGCGCCGACGGCGGGGCTTCATTTCACCGCGTCGTATCTCGACCGGATTCGAGCGAAGGGCGTCCGCACCGCCCCCGTCACGCTGCATGTCGGCCTCGGAACGTTCCGGCCCGTGTCGGTCGAGACGGTAGACGAGCACGTGATGCACGAAGAGTATTACGAAGTGCCGGCGGAAACCGCGAAGCTCGTGCGGGAGACGAAGGCGAACGGCGGCCGCGTCGTCGCCGTCGGCACGACGTCGGCGCGAACGCTCGAGACGACGGGCGCGCGCATTCTCGCCGGCGAGGGCGAAGGCGAAGGCGGGATTCGCGGATGGACGAGCATCTTCATCTATCCGGGCTACGAGTTCCGCGTCGTCGACGCGCTGATCACCAACTTCCATCTGCCGAAGTCGACGCTGCTCATGATGATCGGCGCGCTCGCGGGTACGGAGCGGGTACTGGCCGCATACAAGGAAGCGGTGGAGCGGGAATATCGCTTCTTCAGCTTCGGCGACGCGATGTTCATATCTTAAGCAGGGGAAGGGAAGTAGGATTCAGACGATGGCTGCCATAACGTACGAATTGATTAAAACCTGCAAGCAAACCGGTGCGAGGCTCGGACGCGTGCACACGCCGCACGGCAGCTTCGACACCCCGACGTTCATGCCCGTGGGCACGCAAGCGACCGTGAAGACGATGAGCCCCGAAGAAGTGAAAGAGATGGGTGCGGGCATTATCCTCAGCAATACGTACCACCTGTTTCTACGTCCCGGGCACGAGCTGATCAAGGAAGCGGGAGGACTGCACAAGTTCATGAACTGGGACCGCGCCATTCTGACGGACAGCGGCGGCTTCCAAGTGTTCAGTCTGAGCGAGCTTCGGAAAATTACCGAGGAAGGCGTTCACTTCCGTTCGCATCTGAACGGCGACAAGCTGTTCATCGGTCCGGAGAAGGCGATGGAAATCCAAAACGCGCTCGGTCCCGACATCATGATGGCATTCGACGAATGCCCGCCGTGGCCGGCCGACGAAGCGTACGTGAAGCAGTCGACCGAACGGACGTCGCGCTGGGCGGAGCGGTGCCTGAAGGCCCACGCGCGGCCGGACGATCAAGGCTTGTTCGCCATCGTGCAGGGCGGCATGTATCCCGAGTATCGCAAGCAGAGCGCTGCGGATTTGACTTCCATGGATTTCCCGGGGTATGCTATTGGTGGACTGAGCGTAGGAGAGCCGAAGCATCTGATGTACGAGATGCTGGAGGTGACGACGCCGCTGCTGCCGACGAACAAGCCTCGTTACTTGATGGGCGTCGGTTCGCCGGACGCGCTCATCGAAGGCTCGATGCGCGGGGTCGACATGTTCGACTGCGTCTTGCCGACGCGGATCGCCCGGAACGGGACGACCATGACGAGCCGGGGACGCCTCGTCATTCGCAACGCCGCCTTCGAACGAGACTTCGGTCCGCTCGATCCGGCATGTTCGTGTTATACGTGCCGCAATTACTCCAGGGCGTATCTACGCCATCTGATTAAGGCGGACGAGACGTTCGGCATCCGTCTTACGACGTATCACAATCTGTATTTCTTGATCGACCTTATGCGTCAGGTGCGCCAGGCGATCGCCGAAGACCGGCTCGGAGATTTCAAGGAAGAGTTCTTCGACCGCTACGGTCTCAACGCCGAGAACGCTCGGGGATTTTAACCCGACGACATAGAAGGAGGTATTGTACATATGTTTTTGTTGACAGGGGATACGGCAGGTCAAGGGAATATCTTGATGTCGCTGCTCCCGTTCGTGCTCATGTTCGCCATCTTCTATTTCCTGCTCATTCGTCCGCAGCAGAAGCGGGCCAAGACGCGGAACATGATGCTCGCGAACGTGAAGAAGGGCGACAAAGTCGTAACGGTCGGCGGCATGCACGGCAAGATCGTGGAGCTGACGGACGACACGATGGTGCTGCTCGTGAACGATACGACGAGATTGACGTTCAACCGCAGCGCGATCGATACGGTCGTAACGAGCGCGTAAGACCCATAAATTATGAAACCGCCCCGAGTCGAAACTCGGGGCGGTTTTTTACGTCCTTTTCCGTATCGGCCGTTATCTTCTTAAATTGACCCCGATCATGCCGCCGAGCGCGCCGGCCGCGAACGAGAGAAGCAGCAGCACGAGCGTATAGACCGTGAACGCCGCGTCGTAGCTGAGAAAGCCGACGAGGACGACGATCGCGCTGTACAACACGCCCATCATGCCGCCGTAGTACCAGCCCTTGCGGCCCGCGCGGTTCCCCGTGATCAAGCCTCCGATAAAGAGGGAGAGGCTGTGAATGATGTACACGGACGTCTCCATCGTGCCTTCTTTCGCGCCGGTAAACTTGTAGATCGCGGACGCCACCACCGTGGCCGCCGCCATGCATGCGAGCGAAACCATCAACCCCCGGAGGACGGGGGAGCCCGCCTTCACGCCGGAAGACACGCTTTTCATCGGATTCATTCTTCATCGACCTCCGCCAACGTTTTTTTCACGTTTCGTCCTTCGTCGAATACACCTAATACACCATATGGCCAAGCCGCCCGAAATAGACCAAGCTGCCAAAACTTACGTCGCCCGCGACTGCATGCGCCCGCGCGACGGCGGTGACAATACCCAATGCACGCTGCGCCGCAGCAGAGATTTCAAGGAGGGAGACGCATGGAGGCGGTCACGATCTTTTCTCGGACGGTGTTGATCTATTTCGTCATCTACCTTGCGATCCGGATGATGGGGAAGCGGGAAATCGGAAAGCTGTCCGTCTTCGACTTGGTCATCTCGATCATGATCACCGAGCTTGCCGTCATCGTCGTCGAAAATCCCGAGCGCCCGCTCTGGGAGGGCATCGGCCCGATGCTGCTGCTCGCGCTGCTGCAGATCGTCATCGCCTTCGTCACGCTCAAGAGTCGTCGGTTGCGTCTCCTGTTCGAAGGGAAGGCGAGCCCGATCATCTCGAACGGCAAGCTCGACCGCGACGAAATGAAGAGGCAGCGATACAGCCTGGACGACTTGATGCTGCAGCTGCGCGAAAAGAATGTGATGAATGTCGCCGACGTCGAATTCGCGGTGCTCGAGCCGACCGGGCGGCTCGCGTTGATGAAGAAGGAGGAGTACGATTCCGGCAATACCTCCGGCGAGAGGGCCGGGAAGGCTCCGCCGGACTTTCGGTTCGTCGGGCTGCCGGTTCCGCTGATCATGGACGGGAAGGTACAGAAGGAAGGGCTCGAGAAAATCGGACAAACCCGGTTTTGGCTCAAGCGGGAGCTGGAGTCGCGCGGCGTCAAAGACGCCAAGGACGTGTTCCTCTGCACGGTCGATCATCGCGGCCGCTGGTTTATCGATAAGAAATAAAGTTATTTCCGGCGCGGAAAAGGCAGTCGTCCGACGTCGTCTTTGTCGACGAGCTTCAGCAGCACGACGAAGACGAGGTACAAGGCGACGGCGCCGACTCCGGCGGATAAAAAGCGAAGCAGCGGAGACGGATGCCATTCGCCGAGGAAGATCGCATGCGCGGCCCAGCCGGACGCTCCCGCCGCGACGGCCGTCTTCAACACGTCTCCCAGCGGAAAATAATACTTCACGAGCCGCACGACGCTATTCCAATGCAAGATCGTAACGAGCGCGATGTTCACGTTGATCGCGGCGAGCACGCCGTAGATGCCGAATTCCGGCTGGGTCGCCAGAAGGTAGATCAGCGTCAGCTTGATCGCCGCGCCGTAGAACGTATTGAGCAGCGCGGTGCCAGGTCGGTCCAACGCTTGCAGCGTCGCCTGCAGCGGGCCTTGGAAATATAAGAAGACAGCCACCGGCGCCATTAGCTTGAGCATGCCGCCGACCTCGGCGTCGTTGTACAGGTAAAAGCAAATCGGCTCGGCAAGTACGTACATAAGCACGGCGAACGGCGCGCCGCTGACGAGCGCGAGACGCAAGCTCTGATGCAGCCGCTTGTGAATTAACCTTGTGTCGCCGCGCGCGGCCGCTTCGGCGAGCGTCGGGACGAGCGACACCGATAAGGAGTACGTCAGCACGCCGGGGAGCAGCAGCACCGGAATGACCATGCCCTGCAGCGAGCCGTACTGCGTCGTCGCGGCCGCGACGGCGACGCCGGCGATGGCGAGCGCCTTGACCGTCATGACGGACTCAAGGAAATACGAAGCCGACCCGACCATGCGGCTGC
The DNA here is from genome assembly GCF_005765165.1 of Paenibacillus antri. Classification (NCBI taxonomy): domain Bacteria; kingdom Bacillati; phylum Bacillota; class Bacilli; order Caryophanales; family Paenibacillaceae; genus Paenibacillus; species Paenibacillus antri. The sequence goes on from NZ_VCIW01000002.1 coordinate 317,786, forward strand.
CCGTCACCGGAACCGCGATGCGCAGCATCTCTTTGAAGGATGCGGCCAGCCTTCTCGGCGCTCCGGAGACGCCGATCGCCGCGGTGTGGTACGCTTTGTAAGCCGATCGAGTACGGAAATATTGATATACGATGACGGCGAGCCCGCACACTTCCCCCACGGTGACGCCGAACATCGCGCCTGCCGCGGCGAAGGCGACCCCGTAAGGCAGCAAGAAGTAGGCGAAGACGAGCATCGCGATGATGCGCGCGACCGTCTCCGCCGTCTGCGAGAGGGCCGTGGGCACCATGTTTTGCCGGCCTTGGAAGTAGCCGCGGAACACGGCCGATACGCCGACGATGAGCAGCATCGGGCTCATCGCGAGGAGCGTGTAGTAGACGCGCTCGTCGTTCAGCAGCTCCTGCGACATCCACCGGGCGCCGAGCAGGAGCGCTCCCGTGAATACGACGGCGAGCGCAACGGCTAAGGCGAGCGACAGGCGGAGCACGTCCTTGGCCTTGCGTTCGTTGCCTTCCGACTCGGCCGCGGCGACGAGCTTGGCGACGGCGAGCGGAATGCCGCCGGTGATGACCGTCAGCAGAACGACGAGCAGCGGATAGCCGAGCTGGTACAGGCCGACGCCTTCCGCGCCGACGACGCGCGGCAGCGTAATGCGGGGAACGAAGCCGAGTATGCGGTTGAGGAGTCCTGCGGCGAGCAAGATCATCGTGCCGCGGATAAAGGATTGCTTGGTCATGGAAACACGCGCCCTTTCCCGATAGAAAAGCTGCCGCTTATACAAGCGTTCCTTACATGGTTATGAGGCGTGTCCCTCCGTCATGCGTCCGAATATGGACGACCCGCCCACGACGTTGCGATTTGTGTTATGATAAAGGTATTCGATCCTACGGAGGGACGTTGGCGCATGACCGAATGGGAGCGGGACGACGAGACCGGCGTTGAGCCGATGAGCGAGGAAGCCCTGAACGCAATGATCGAGGAGATTTGCAACAGCAAGGCGGACGAGTTCCACATGCTCGGCTACGAGAGCGTCACCGGCAAGGACGTATGGGATTGCGTCAGCTCCAAATACAAGGAATTGCCGCCATTGCATCGGCTCGTGAACGACATTATGTCGCTTCGGGCGACGGGGCTGATGAATTGGATGACGCTCAGCGTATGGAAACAAGCGGAGAGAGAGCCCCGGCCGTAGCGCGGCCCGGGCCCGGAGGCGCGGCTTCGGCTGCGCCTTTTGTCGTGTAAGGGTTTTTTGACTCGCTTTTTGACGGTGGGTATAATGAGACTATTGGACACAGGGAAGGGAGCAAGATAGGCTGCCATGGATAAGAAACGACTTACGGCATTTATCCTGATCGTGCTCGTCACGCTCGGCGTCGTCGCGGGGACGAGCCTGCCGATCGCGCAGAGCATCAAGCTGGGGCTCGATTTGAAGGGCGGGTTCGAGATTTTATACGTCGCTTCGCCGCTGGAAGAAGGGACGGAAGTGACGAAGGACTCGCTTCGCGAGACGGCGCGCAGCCTGGAGGAGCGGGTCAATAAGCTCGGGACGACCGAGCCGGAGATCACGCCGGAAGGCGCGGACCGCATTCGCGTCAAGATCGCGGGCGTGACGAACGAGTCGGAGGTTCGGGAAATTCTGAGCAAGCCGGCCGAATTGACGTTCCGCGGACCGGACGGCAAGAAGGAGATGCTCGGCAGCGACTTCGTTCAAGGCGGCGCGTCGGTGCAGTTCGACCAAGCCGGACAGCCGTATATTCAACTTCAAGTCAAGAACGCCGAGAAGTTTCGCCAAGTGACGGAGAAGCTGCTGGGACAACCTCTGGCGATCTATCTCGACGAGACAGAGCTTTCCGCGCCGATCGTGCAAAGCGTGATCGCGAACGGACAAGCCTCGATTACGGGCCGCTATACGTTCAACGAGGCCAAGGAAATCGCAGACGTCATTAACTTAGGCGCTCTTCCTTTGAAATTAACGGAGAAGTACACGCAGAGCGTCGGCGCGACGCTTGGACAGCAGTCGCTGGAGCAGACGCTGCTCGCCGGCGTCGTCGGCTTGATCGTTATCCTATTATTCATGGTAGTCGTATATCGCATTCCGGGACTGCTCGCGTCGGTTTCGATCCTTGCGTTCACGTGGCTGCTGCTGCTTGCTTTCCGCTTAATGGGCGTAACCTTGACGCTTCCGGGCATCGCGGCTTTCGTTCTCGGCATCGGAATGGCGGTCGACGCGAACATCATTACGTACGAGCGGATCAAAGACGAAATTCGAAGCGGCAAGAAAGTATCGTCGGCGCTTCGGGCGGGTTCGAAGAACAGCTTCCGTACGATTATGGATGCGAATCTGACGACGATTATCGCCGCCGCGGTTATCTTGTTCCTCGGCTCGAGCTCGGTGAAGGGCTTCGGCGTCATCCTCATCGCGAGCATCGTGGCGAGCATTATTACGAACGTCTTCTTCTCGCGCTTGCTGCTTAGCCTCCTCGTGCGGAGCAGAGCGGTCGAACATCCGAAATATTTCGGCGTGAAGGAGGACGAAATCAGTGCGTTATAAGATCCATCTGGACTTCATCAAGCACCGAAAGAAGTTTTTTATTTTCTCGATCGCGTTGACCGTCATCGGCATTGTCATGCTTGCAGCCGCAGGGCTCAACTACGGCGTCGATTTCCGATCGGGCACGAATATGGACGTCGAAGTCGGCAAGCCGATAACGATCGAGCAAGCCGAACGCATCGTCGCCGAGGCCGGCTTCGAAGGCGTGCGTCCGACGATCGGCGGCGACGGGGACCGCGTGACGATTCGCTTCCCGGTTACGCTGACGCAGCAAGAGGTGGAGAAAGTCGAAGGCCTGTTCAAGGCCCAATTCGGCGATCAAGTATCGCGAGAAGTGAACTCCGTCGATTCGGAGCTCGCGCGCGAGCAGCTGCGGCATGCGATCATTGCCGTGTTGGTCGCAAGCATCGGCATCATCTTGTACGTGAGCATCCGGTTCGAATGGCGGTTCGCGATCGCCGGCATCGTCGCGCTTCTCCACGACGCGTTCATCGTGATCACGATCTTCGCCATCTTCCGTTTGGAAGTGAATCTCACGTTCATCGTCGCGGTCTTGACGATTATCGGGTATTCGATTAACGATACGATCGTCATCTTCGACCGGATCCGCGAGAACCTCCGCTTCGCGAAGCTGAAGTCGGACGGCGACCTCGCGCTCGTCGTCAACAACAGCATTTGGCAGACGTTCACCCGTTCGATCAATACCGTCGTAACGGTTCTCGTCGCCGCCGTCGCGTTGTTCATCTTCGGCAGCGAGTCGATTCGCCTGTTTTCGCTCGCGATCATCATCGGACTCGTGGCCGGCGCATATTCTTCCATAGGGATCGCGTCGCCGATTTGGTACGTATTGAAAAAAGGGAGCCTCGGGAGGTCGAAATGACGCAGCAACGTTTCGCCAAGGCGGAATTCGCCGCTTGGCTCGGCATCTTCGGAAATTTGGCGTTAGCCGTCATGAAAGGCGTCGTCGGCTTCCTCTCCGGCAGTCAAGCGTTGATCGCCGACGCCGCCAACTCCGCTTCCGACGTTGCCGGTTCGTTCGCGGTGCTGATCGGACTTCGCGCCGCGAAGCGTCCGCCGGATAAGGACCACCCGTACGGGCACGGCAAGGCGGAATCGATCGCGGCGATCATCGTGTCGGTGCTGCTCTTGCTCGTCGGCTTCGAGGTGGCCAGAACGGCCGTCGTGACGATCTTCTTCAGCGAAGGTCCGATTCCGATTCCGGAGTCGTACGCCATCTGGGCGTTAGCCGTCGCGATCGTCGTGAAGGAATTTTTATTTCGGTACAAGTTCCGACTCGGGAAACAGTTGAATTCTCAAGCGCTCATCGCGACCGCCTGGGATCACCGCAGCGACGTCATGGCTTCGGGCGCGGCGTTGATCGGCGTCCTCGGCGCGGTGCTCGGCGGGATATACGGCATCGGTTGGCTCGCTTACGCCGATCCGGTCGCCGGATTGTTGGTCGCCGCGCTCGTGCTCCGGATGGGCTACAAGCTGATCATGGAGTCGATTCACAACACGCTCGATCACGTGCTTCACGCGGAGGACGCGGAAGAGCTCGTGACCGCCGCGCAAAACGTCAAAGGCGTTATCACGGTCGACGAGCTTCGCGCGCGTGAGCACGGCCACTACGTTATCGTAGACGCGAAGATCAGCGTAAACCCAAGGATTACGGTGCTCGAGGGTCACGATATCGCGAAGGCGGTCAAACACGAGCTAATGAACAAATTCGGTCACGTGTCCGACGTGTTCGTGCACGTCAATCCGTACGACCCGGGGTTCCCGTACAAGATCGACGGGGACGCCGCGCAGGACGATTATCCGTCGCTGCTGCATTAATCGATAGACAATCGCAAGGAGGAGCGACTATGCTCTCACCGAAGACGCGTTGGTCGGTCGGTTCGCCCGACCCCGCGTACGTTCGAGAATTATCGGAACGATTCGGCATTCGTCCGCTGCTTGCCGCCTTGTTGGCCGCCAGAGGCCACACGGCGGAGGAGGCGGCATTTTTTCTTTCCGACGAATATACGTTTCACGATCCATCGCTGCTCGCAGGCATGTCCGACGCCGCCGCGCGCATTCGCCGCGCGATTCAGGAGCGGGAGAAAATTTTGATCTACGGCGATTACGATGCGGACGGCGTCAGCAGTACGTCATTGCTTGTCCGCCTGTTCCGGATGCTGGGGGCGGAGTTCGATTACCGCGTTCCGCATCGCGTACGCGACGGATACGGACTACATACGCATTACTTGGAGGAAGCGAGCCGAAGCGGCGTCTCGCTCGTCGTTACGGTAGACACCGGCATTACCGCCGTGGAGCAAGCCGCCGCGGCCCGTCGTCTTGGTCTCGATCTGATCGTCACCGACCATCACGAGCCGCCGGAGACGTTGCCGGACGCGCTCGCCGTCGTCAATCCGAAGCGCGATGACTGCGCTTATCCGTTCAAGGGGCTCGCCGGGGTCGGCGTCGCGTTCAAGCTCGCGCACGCGCTGCTCGGCCGCGTGCCGGAAGAGCTCGCCGCTTGGGCGGCGCTCGGCACGATCGCGGACGTCATGCCGCTCGTCGGAGAGAACCGCTCGATCGTGAAGTTGGGGCTGCGTCAGCTGCGGAACGAGCCGCCGGTCGGCTTCGCGGCGCTGTTCCGCGTGGCGGGCGTCGAGCGCCAAGAGGTGTCCTCGAACACGATCGGATTCGGCTTGGCGCCTCGGATCAACGCCGCGGGCCGGCTCGACGACGCCGACGAGGCAGTGAAGCTGCTTATCGCCGACGATCCGGTCGAAGCGGATGCGATCGCGCGCCGGATGGATGCGCTGAACCGGGAGCGACAGCGTATGGTGGAGGAAGCGGCCGCGGAAGCGATCGAGCTCGTAGAGCGAGCGGGAGGCCCCGGAGACGGCATCGTCGTCGCTTCGGACCGGTGGAATCCGGGCATTATCGGCATCGTCGCTTCCAGACTTGTAGAGACGTACTACCGACCGACGGTCGTCATCGCCATGGACGCCGAATCGAGCGTCGGCAAAGGCTCTGCCCGGGCGATCCCGGGCTTCCATCTGTACGATGCGCTTAAGACTTGCGAGTCGATGTTCCTGCATTTCGGCGGACATGCTTCCGCAGCCGGATTGTCGATCCACAGCGACAACTTGGCCGCCTTCGTCGAGGCGTTCCGAAGCGAGGCTTCCTCCCGATTGACGGAGGAGTTGAAGACGCCGATGACGCAAGTCGACGCGGAGCTCGACTTGTCCGAAATTACGATCGAAGCGATTCAGGAGCTGGAGAAGCTGGCGCCTTACGGGATGGGGCATCCCGCGCCGAAGTTTTCGATTTCCCAGGCAATCGTCGGGGAAGCGACCGTCATCGGCAAAGACAAACGTCATGCGAAGTTCCGGCTCGAGGGAAGCGGGCACAAAATCGAAGCGGTCGGCTTCGGCATCGGGGAGACCGTTCGCCGCGTGGCGCTCGGATCCCGGCTGTCGCTCGTCGGGGAGCTGTCCGTGAACGAATGGAACGGCCGCAAGACGCCGCAAATCATCGTGAAGGACGTCGCCGTACCGCATATCCAGCTGTTCGATTGGCGCTCCGCTACGACCGCTTCCGCATTCCGCGAGCGTTGGGAGGCGGCGCGAACGGACGATTGGCGCCCCGCGTTCTTATTGGGGCCTTACGACGAACCGCCGGTCGCCCTCGCCGCTTGGTGGAAGACCGTCCCGGTCTATCGGTTGACGACGGAAGGGGATAGGGTTGTCGTTCCGGTCAACGTCAATGCGTTCGACGCGCCCTTCGAACGGGCGACGGACGTTTGGTTCGTAAATTGCCCTTTCCCATTCGAGAGGTTTCATCTTATACTGAAACAGAATGTTTCGTTGTCCCGCACGTACGCCTTAGCGTTGGACGGTGCGCCGGTCATCGATCGGGAGACGATGAAGCGCGCGTACGTCTGTATGCGGGAGCTCGGCGAATCTCCCGCGGAAGAGTGGATCGGGGCGGTCGCGAAACGGGTCGGACTCGGTCTCGAAGCGGCTCGCCTCGCGGTACGCGTCTTCCGAGAGCTAGGCTTCGTCGAGGAAGGCGGCGCTTCGGGTACGGTTCGGATCGCGAACGCTCCGGCGAAACGGGATTTATCGGAATCGGCGTCGTTCGCCATGGCGCTGCACGCCGAAACCGCGAGACAGGAATGGAAGAGAATGACGACGGAAGCGCTGCAGGAGCGTCTGCTCGCGCAAGCGTCCTTCCGCCGCGAAGACATTGAACTCAGAAAGACGGAGGCAGTAGGATGAGCGTAAATTTCAAAGATCATATTCGAGTTATCGAGGATTGGCCGCAGCCGGGCATTCGCTTCAAGGATATAACGACGCTGCTCGGCGACGGGAACGTCTACCGCGAAGCGATCGACCAGATTCGCCAGCTCGTGAAGGACAAACAAATCGACGTCATTTGCGGACCGGAAGCGCGCGGCTTCGTCGTCGGCGCGCCGCTCGCATACGCCCTCGGCGTCGGCTTCGTGCCGATCCGCAAGTCCGGCAAGCTGCCGTACGAGACGATCGAAGCGAGCTACGATCTGGAATACGGCAAGGACAGCCTGGCGGTTCATAAGGATGCGATTCGTCCCGGCCAGAAGGTGCTGATCGCGGACGACCTGCTCGCGACCGGCGGTACGATCGCGACGTGCATCGATCTCGTGAAGAAGCTCGGCGGCGATGTCGTCGGCGCCGCCTTCCTCATCGAGCTGTCGTATTTGACCGGACGGCAGAAGATGAACGGCATTGACGTCGTATCGTTGATTACGTATTAACCCGGATAAAAAAGGGCAGTCTCGAAGGAACGATTCCTTACGAGACTGCCCTTTTTCCATTGATTCCCGCATCCTTATTCGCTGCGCAGCTTCAGCACCTCGAGGAGCTTGAAGAACAGGCTGAGCAGGATCGCCGCGACGGTCGCCAGCGCCATGCCCTTGAGCGAGAAGTTGCCGACGGAGAACGTGGCGCCGCTGATGCCGATAATGAGGACGACGGCGGACAAAATCATGTTCGACGCCTTCGAATAGTCGACCTTCGCTTCGACCAGCATTCGGATGCCCGAGGCGGCGATGACGCCGAAGAGCAGTACGGATACGCCGCCCATGACCGGGTTCGGGATGGTCATGATCAGCGCGGCGAGCTTGCCGACGAACGACAGCGCGACCGCGATGACCGCCGCGCCGCCGATGACCCAGACGGAGTAGACGCGAGTCAGCGCCAATACGCCGATATTTTCGCCGTAAGTCGTGTTCGGCGTGGACCCGACGAAGCCGGAGACGAGCGTCGATACGCCGTTGCCGAGCAGCGAGCGGCCGAGGCCCGGCTCCTTCGTGAGATCCTTCCCGACGATGTTGCCGGTGACGATCAAGTGGCCGATATGCTCGGCGATGACGACGAGCGCGGCCGGCGCGATGATCGCGATGCTGGCGGCGTCCCACTCCGGCGTGGTGAACGTCGGGAGGCGCAGCCAGTCGGCTTCGGCGACCTTCTCGAAGGTGACGATTCCGAGCAGAGCGGCCAGCGCATACCCGATGACGATACTGACGAGAATCGGGATAATCTTCAGGAATCCGCGGAAAGCGACAGACCCGATCAGCGCAACGAGCAGCGTAACGACGGATACGGTTACGGCTTTCGGATCGAAAGGCGCGGCTTCGGACGGAATCCAGCCGGCCATCCCGGCGGCGACGGGTGCCAGCTCCAAGCCGATGACGGCGACGATCGCGCCCATAGCCGCAGGGGGGAACACGACGTCGATCCACTTCGTTCCGACCGCGGATACGAGAAGCGCAACGATCGTGAAGATCGCGCCGACGACGACGAATCCGCCGAGCGCCTTCGCATAGCTGCCTCCGGACGCCCCGAGCACGACGGCGACGGGGGACAAGAAGGCGAAGCTGGAGCCGAGGTATGCGGGGATGCGTCCCTTGCACAAGATGAGATAAAAGATCGTGCCGATCCCGTTCATTAACAAGATCGTGGCCGGATCCACGTTAAACAGCACCGGCACCAGAACGGTCGAACCGAACATGGCGAACAGATGCTGGAAGGAAAGCGGAAGGCCGGCGAGAAAAGATGGTTTTTCGTTGACTCCAATCGTGCGCGATTCGGCGGACATGAGCGATATCGTCTCCTTTTCGAATGTAGGTCGACACGGTTCGACGAAATTCCGAACGATTCGACCTAACGGTTATCCTAGCAAAACTTCCCTCGCTTGTCAGCGGTCAATTTTCTGAAATGCCGCGTTACCTTGACGGAACCTCGGAACAAGGGGATAATGATAAGCAAAATTCATGATTTTAGGGGTTTAAAGCGTCTATGGAAGAACGGCAGCCCACGGGGATCGAGCAGTTGCTCGAGAAGGCATCTTCATACATCAAAGAAGCCGACCTGACGCGGATCCGGGAAGCGTACGATTATGCGGAAGCCGCGCATCAAGGCCAAACCCGTAAATCCGGGGAACCATATATCCTTCATCCGCTGGCGGTAGCCGACATCTTGGTGAACATGCAGATGGACGCGACCACGGTCATCGTGGGTTTGCTTCACGACGTCGTGGAAGACACCAACGTCACGACGCAGGATCTCGAGGCGAAATTCGGCAAAACGTGCGCGGAACTTGTCGATGGACTTACCAAGCTTGAGAAAATCCGCTTCAAATCGAAGGAAGAACAGCAGAACGAAAACTACCGCAAGATGTTCGTCGCGATGGCCCAGGACATTCGGGTCATTCTTATTAAGCTTGCCGACCGCCTTCATAATATGCGGACGCTGAAGCATCAATCGGAAGAGGCGCAGCGCAGAATCTCCGAAGAGACGCTTGAAATCTTTTGTCCGATCGCCCACCGACTCGGGATGGCCGCCATTCGCTGGGAGATGGAGGACATCTCCCTACGCTACCTGAACCCGCAGCAATATTACCGCATCGTCAATCTGATGCAGAAGAAGAGAGCCGAGCGCGAACGCCACATCGAAGAGGTCATGGATAAAATCCGGGAGAAATTGACCGAGATGGGCATCGACGCGGATATTAGCGGCCGACCGAAGCACATCTACAGCATCTATAAGAAAATGGTCAGCCGCAACAAGCAGTTTAACGAAATCTACGATTTGCTCGCGATTCGCATTATCGTCGAGAACGTGAAGGACTGCTATGCGACGCTGGGCATCATTCATACGCTGTGGAAGCCGATGCCGGGCCGGTTCAAGGATTACATCGCGATGCCGAAGCCGAACATGTACCAGTCGCTCCATACGACGGTCATCGGGCCGAAGGGCGAGCCGACCGAGGTACAAATTCGAACGCTCGAGATGCATCGTACGTCCGAGTTCGGGATCGCCGCCCACTGGGCGTACAAGGAAAGCAAGGACGGTTCTTCTCAAGCGGCGAATATCGGCACCTTCGAGGAGAAGATGACATTCTTCCGGGAAATTCTCGAGCTGCAGCAAGAAGCGAAAGACGCCGCGGAGTTCATGGAGTCGCTGCGGATGGACTTCTTTACCGATCTCGTGTACGTCTTCACGCCGAAGGGCGAAGTCATCGAGCTTCCTTCCGGCTCCGTGCCGCTCGATTTCGCATACCGCATTCATACCGAAATCGGCAATCGGACGATCGGCTCGAAGGTGAACGGCCGCATCGTGCCGCTCGACCATAAGCTTCATACCGGCGATATCGTCGAAATCTTGACCTCCAAGCACTCCTACGGGCCTAGCCAAGATTGGCTGAAAATCGCGCAGTCGTCTCACGCCAGAAGCAAGATCAAGCAATGGTTCAAGAAGGAGAAGCGGGAGGAAAACGTCGAAAAAGGCCGCGAAGCGATCGAACGCGAGGTCAAGCGACTCGGCTTCGATCCTCAGGACGTATTGTCCGAAGACAAACTTCTGGAAGCCGCGAAGAAGTTCAACTTCAACGACGTCGAAGATATGCTGTCGGCGATCGGGTTCAGCGGCATTACCGCCGCTCAGATCGTCACGCGCCTTACGGAGAAGCAGCGCAAGGAGAACGAGGAAGCGGCGCAGCTGCAGCTGACGAACGAAGTGCGTGAGCTGAAGCCGGCTTCGGCGGCGCATAAGCGTCCGCGGTCGACGCAAGGCGTGCGCGTCAAGGGCGTCGACAACCTGCTCGTCCGCTTCGCCCGCTGCTGCAATCCGGTGCCGGGGGACGATATCATCGGTTATATCACGCGCGGACGCGGCGTGTCGGTCCATCGGAGCGACTGTCCGAACGTGGTCGTCTCGGACGAGAACGGGGACGATGCGAATCGGGTCATCGAGGTCGAGTGGATCGCCGCGGCGGAAGCGAATTACAGCGTCGATATCGAGATCACGGGTCACGACCGCCGAGGGCTGTTGAACGAAGTGCTGCAGGCCGTCTCCGAGAGCAAGACGAACATGTCCGCGGTCTCCGGACGTTCGGATAAGAACAAAGTGGCGATGATTCATATGACGATTCTGATCCGGAATACGGAGCATCTTCAGTCGGTCGTCGAGAAAATCAAGCGCGTACGGGACGTCTATTCCGTACAGCGCATCATGCAGTAGGAGAACGATCTATGCGCGCATTATTACAGAGAAGCAAAGCGGCGAGCGTCCGCGTAGGCGGCGAGACGGTCGGCGCGATCGACGGCGGTCTCGTCGTCCTGCTCGGCGTGACCCACGAAGACACCGAGGCGGATGCCGTCTATTTGGCGGAGAAGACGGCGGGACTCCGCATCTTCGAGGACGAAGAAGGCAAGATGAATTTGTCGATCGGGGAGGTCGGCGGGGCCGTGCTTTCCGTTTCGCAGTTCACGCTGTACGGCGACGCCCGCAAGGGGCGGCGACCGAATTTCATGGCCGCGGCTCGGCCAGACGCGGCGCTCGCGTTATACGAGCGCTATAACGCTCTGTTGCGGGAGCGAGGGCTCGCCGTCGAGACCGGCCGCTTCGGCGAAATGATGGAAGTGTCGCTCGTCAACTGGGGCCCTGTAACCCTATGGCTCGACAGCAAAGCATAACGGTTCTTAGACGTCTCCTCCGCTTTCCGCCGGGGAAGGCGTCTTTTTGATTTTTCTCAGGTGTACCTTTGAAGCTGCGCGGCGTAGAAGGGGGAGACTCTCTCCTGCGGGTCCTTTCATACCTAATTCGCTTAAGTCAGAAACCCTACATCCTTAACCATTCGCGATTACGGATCCGGTCAACGCTGCCAGCTCTGCTCCGTTCTGCTGCATACAAGGAAAATCGTCAATCGACTAGACTACTGCCTGCGTACGAAAGAATAGGCGTGCCCACTCGGTCCTCGGACATGCTCCCCTAGCGGCTATATTCCAACGGTAGCAGTATTCGTGCAGATAGCTTTGTAAGTATTTCGTTCCGATTCCGTGAAACTTCCGAAGCAGCCAACGCTCGGCTTCCTTGAATCGAGTCGGAAGAGCGCTTTGGACGAGTCGCTTGCCGATCAGCAGGGCGGTATTCGCGAAAGGAACGGCGATATTGCCGAACGCGGCCGGAATTCCTTCTCTCGCCAACTCTTTGGTGCCGGGCTCGAGGAGTTCGTCGTCGACCAGCGTCAGCTTTAATGCATGAGGCACGCCGCCATCGTCGACGGAGCCGCCGATCAGGACGATTCTTTCCTTGCGGTATCGCTTATGGGAGGTAGATAGGAACAAATATCCAGGAGCGAGCCAACACACGGCCGCTTGAACGGAGCCGCGCAGAAGCGTAGAGCCTTCGATTTCCGAGATCGCGGCTCGCAGTTTCCGCAGGATGGCCCATGCGGTCGAATGAGCGACGCCGATGGAGGCGGCCAGTTCGGCCGCGTTGACTCCGGCTTCGGAGGCAAGCAGATCCATCGCCGCGGCCCACTTCTCGAGGGGAGTACGACTGCGATGCATGACCGTACCCGCGGTCACGGTCGTCTGATGCTTACATAGACCGCACTGGTACAAAGGCAAACGTCTCGTCCGTATGGTGTAAAACATACCAAATCCGCAATTCGGACACTCGAAACCGTTCGGCCACCTTCGCTGAAAAAAGTATGCATGCAGGTCTGTATTCACTCAATCATCCCTCCCTTTTTTAGTTTAACAAACATATGTTCGCATATCAACGTAAATCAAAATCTTTTTTCTGAGTAAGGGAAATCAGGTGTGAAAGGGAATAGAAAAGAGACCGGAACTTTTCACGAACCAGTAAATGGAAACTATTGATGGAAAGGGAAGGCGGTAATGAGAATGACGATGTGGGGAAAAGGGGCAGCAGAGCCAGCAACGGAGGAACATGAGCATGGAAGGGTCGGCGGAATTAGGAACGGCAGAACAAGAAGAGGGACGGCCGAACAAGAGACGGGATACGGGACGCGGATGCGGGACTAATCCTTTCCGGGAGTGGGGAAACTGGAAGAAGGACCACAAGCCGGAAGGGAGCGGGAACGCGCGATGCGTATGACGATAAAGCAGCAAGCGCTGCATACGGGAGGACCCGAGCGGGGGCAGGACGGCGTCGAGCCGAAAGGGGGGGCGAAGGCGGCGGCGGACCTGACGGCGGAGTTCGCGGCGGAGCCGGGTTTTCGGCCCGGAGGCGGGCGAAGCGGCAACCAACGTGTACATAAATCGTAAGACTATGGTATCCTTATCCACGTGACACGCAACGCGCATTAGGAGGCATGGAACGTGAGAATTCGCATCGAACGCGTCGGCTTCGCCGATTTCGATATGGATTTATTTCATTTGTGCAAATTGTTTTACGACGAGGCGGACGTGCGGTTCGAAGACCGGTCGTTCGAGGACGGCGAGCCGGAATTGACGATTCGCATCGGACTCGAGACGGACGAAGCGAACGATCGCATCCGCGTATCCGCGGAAGCGGCGGAGTCCGATTCCGCGGGCGGACGAAGCTGGAGCGGCAGCTATGAGCGGACGCTGTCGAGCCGGACGGGCGACGACCCGAGACGGTCTCTTAAGCGCGCCCTTGGCGCGGGGCTCGTGAAGGTATTGGAACAGGCGACGGGGCTCGCGCAGCCGTGGGGGACGTTGACGGGCGTACGGCCTACGAAGCTTATGCATAATTTGCTGCTGCAATACGAGCCGGAAGAAGCGGAGCGCATCTTACAGGACGAATATTTCGTGACGGCGGAGAAGGCGTCCTTGCTGTCGGAAGTCGCCGTCCGGCAGCTGAAGGTCATCCCTGACTTATATACGATCAACGAGAAGGAAGTCAGCGTTTATATCGGGATACCCTTCTGCCCGACGAAGTGCGCGTACTGCACGTTCCCGGCGTACGACATCCGCGGCAACAACGGCTCGGTGGAGGCGTTCCTCGAAGGGCTGCATTACGAGATCCGCGAGACGGGGCGCTGGCTGAAAGCCGCGGGCCTCGGCATTACGACGATTTATTGGGGCGGCGGCACGCCGACGAGCATCGAAGCGGAGCAGATGGACGCCTTGTTCGAGACGCTGCATGCGTCGTTCCCGGGCATGGACCGCGTGCGAGAACTGACGGTCGAGGCGGGACGTCCGGATACGATAACGCCGGAGAAGCTGCAAGTGATGCGGAAGTGGAACGTGGATCGGATTTCGATCAATCCGCAAAGCTTCACGCAGCGGACATTGGATACGATCGGCAGGCATCACACGGTCGAAGAGACGGTCGAGAAGTTTAAGCTGTCGCGTTCGATGGGCCTCGACAACATTAATATGGATTTGATCATCGGGCTTCCGAACGAAGGCTTGAAGGAACTGCGCCATACGCTCGACGAAACGGAAAAGTTGCTGCCCGAGTCTTTGACGGTGCACACTTTATCGTTCAAACGCGCGTCTAAGATGACGAAGAACCGGGATAAGTACGAGGTCGCCGAACGCGACGAGATCCGCGCCATGATGGAGGAAGCGATCGAGTGGACGGCGAAGCACGGGTATGCGCCTTACTACTTGTACCGGCAAAAAAATATTCTCGGAAACTTGGAAAACGTCGGTTACAGCCTTCAAGGGAAAGAGAGCCTCTATAATATTCTCATGATGGAGGAGCGGCAGACGGTCGTCGGCCTCGGCTGCGGCGCCGTGAGCAAGGTCGTCTACCCGGACGAGACGGAGGGACGGGATTTAGTCGAACGCTTCCCGAATCCGAAGGAGCCGTACCATTACAACCAAGCGTTCCGGGAGTATACCGAGAAGAAGCTGGAGCTGCTGCAGCGGGCTTACGGCAAGGAGAGTATGAAGCTATGATTCGAAAATGGTTACGGAACGCGGCCGCAACGGCGATGGCCGCGTTCGTCGCGGCCGGCGGCGTCTTCGCCGGCGGAGCGGGAGTGGCGTCGGCGGGGACGCTGTCGCAGCACGCGGAATGGTTTTCCGGACAACCGGTCGGACCGGTTCCGCTGCAAGTCCCCGCGCAGCTCGCGGGCATCAAGACGGAGTACGACGTTATCGTGGCGGGCACGGATCCGGAAGGGATCGCGGCCGCGTTGTCCGCGGCGCGCAACGGCTTGTCCGTGCTGCTGACGGACGGGCGGGGTCGCACGACGCTGGGCGGCCTGATGACGCTCGGCTGGCTGAATACGATCGACCTGAACCGGTATTCTCCGGACGGTTCGATTTTAAACAAGGGCATCTTCAGCGAATGGTACAAGATGGTCGAAGGCGATTCCTTCGATGTGAAGACGGCCGCTAGCGCGTTCCAGCGGCTCGTCGACGCGGAACCGAACATCGACGTCCTGATGCCCGTCCGATCCATGGAGCCCGTCGTGGAGTCGTTCGGGCAGACGAAGACGGTCGTAGGAATGGAGTTGACCACGAAGGACGGGACGGAGCTGTTCGTCCGCGCGAACGCGGTCATCGACGCGACGCAGGACGGCGACGTATTCGCGGCCGCTGGCGTGCCGTTCACGTTCGGCCGGGAAGATATCGGCCAAGCCGACGCCCGGATGGCGGTGACGCTCGTCT
This sequence comes from Paenibacillus antri, assembly GCF_005765165.1. NCBI lineage: Bacteria > Bacillati > Bacillota > Bacilli > Caryophanales > Paenibacillaceae > Paenibacillus > Paenibacillus antri. Next base: position 333,265 of record NZ_VCIW01000002.1, read on the forward strand.
ATCGGCTGAACGGCGTAACGCCGGCCGTATGGAGCGGCATTCGCGAACGGCTCCGCGGGAAGAAGGGCTACGGCACGACGACGATGTCGGCTTGGGGGTACTTAGAGTTTTACCAATACGTGCCGAGCCAGCCGCAGGTGAAGATGCGCGGTCTCAATATCGGAAGGCAGAACGACAATACGGCGCTCGTGAACGCGCTGCTGCTGTTCGACGTCGACCCGCTCGATCCGGCTTCGGTGCAGGCGGGCATCGAAGCGGGCAAGAAGGAACTGCCGCTCGTCGTGAAGTACATGCAGAGCCGGTTCCCGGAGCTGTCGAAGCTGACGCTGGGGGGTACCGCTCCCGAGCCGTATATTCGGGAGTCGCGGCATATGCTGGGCGAGTACAGACTTAATATTATCGACTTGCTCGAAAATAAAGACAAGTGGGACCGCATCGCCTTCGGCTCGTACCCGATCGACCTGCAGCCGACGTCTCCGAGCGACAGCGGCAACATCTTGTTCAAGCCGATCAAATACGCTGTGCCGTTCCGCAGCATCGTGCCGCAAAAGGTGGACGGGCTGCTCGTCGTCGGACGCGCCGCTTCGTTCGATACGCTGCCGCACGGCAGCGCGCGGACGATCCCGGTCGGCATGGCGGCGGGCGAAGCGGCGGGCGCGGCGGTCAAGGTCGCGAAGGAGCGCGGCATCACGTTCCGGGCGATGTCGAAGGATAAAGCGGCGATTCTCGCGCTGCAGAACCGCTTGAACGCGCAGGGCATGGATCTGAAGCCGTATACGCTGCCGCTTCAGTCTTACGAGAAGCACCGGACGTATTCGGGGCTCAAGACAGTGTTGTCGTTCGGGCTCGTGTCCGGGAAGTACGACAACGACTTCCGGCTCGACGAGCGGGCGAACCCGGTCGAGTACGGGCTGTTGTACGCCGGCTCGCGCGATTATTTCGGCGACAAGATGCCGACGCACCCTTCTCTATGGTATCCGGCGGACCAGACGCTGGAGAAGCAGCTTCGCGCTTCGCCGCTCACGCTCGAGAACGCGGCGTTGATCGCGGCGACGGCTTTGGGGATCGAGTTCCAGCCGAACGGCGCGCTCGCCGCGCTGAAAGCCCGCGGAATCCTGAAAGACGTGACGATCTCCGGCATCAAAAACGCGAACGCCTTGACGGTAGGCGAATCGTACATGGTGTTCCGGGACGTGGCGACGGCGCTCGGCTTCCGCGCGGCGGCTTCGAGCGTCAATTGACGAGGAGGGGTTGGAAACGTTTCCCAAAATGTAACCAACCTGTAATGTAGCTTTCATGTCCGCTTAATGTTGATCGCATACAATGATCTCGACCCCCTTTTTTGACATATATTTCACTATTGCCTGCGGCGTTCTCGCCGCAGGTACTTTGTTTTTTCGGGGAGTAACTTGACATTCGGGCGTTATGTAAGTAAAATTGTGAAAAAGTTTCAATTGCACTACGTTGATTCGGTGACGGGATAAAGTAGTCCGATTCCCGCTCGCACCCAGAGAGAGACGCCTTAGGCTGCAAGCGTCTTTGCGACGAACGGACGAAAGACCTCCTCGAGAACATACGGCGAACGGCGGCGCGACTTATCGCGTCGGATCAGTAGCCCTATGCGTGGAACGAGCGTTAATCGTTAGAGCGAAGGCGTTGCCTTCGGAATGCGGGTGGTACCACGGGCGATTTCATGATGAATCTCTCGTCCCTGACAGGTTTCTTTCTGTCGGGGGCGGGAGTTTTTTATTGTTAAAGAAGAAATGAGGGTCGATGGAGATGTCTTTTCAGAAACCGAAGGGAACGCAAGACTTCTTGCCGGGCGCGGTCGAGCGTTGGCAGTTCGTCGAGGGGAAGGCGCGGGAGGTATGCCGCAGATTCGCGTACCGGGAAATTCGGACGCCGATCTTCGAGTCGACCGAGCTGTTCCAGCGCGGCGTCGGCGAGACGACGGACGTCGTCGAGAAAGAGATGTACACGTTCATGGACAAAGGCGATCGCAGCATGACGCTGCGGCCGGAAGGGACGGCGGGCGTCGTTCGCGCCTACGTCGAAAACAAGCTGTACGGGGATCCCGATATTACGAAGCTGTATTATATCGGACCGATGTTCCGCTATGAGCAGCCGCAAGCCGGACGGTACCGGCAGTTCCACCAATTCGGGATCGAGGCGTTCGGCTCGAGCGATCCGAGTCTGGACGCGGAGGTCATCGCGCTCGGCAGCCAGTTTTACACCGAGATCGGCCTTACGGGCTTCACGCTCGAGATCAACTCCGTCGGGACGCCGGCGACGCGCGCGGCGTTCCGCGAGAAGCTGCTCGCGTTCCTCGCTCCGTTGCGGGACGTCCTGTGCAAGGACTGCCGCTCGCGCATGGACCGCAATCCGCTGCGGGTGCTCGATTGCAAGGTGGACCAAGCGCGCTTCGAAGGCGCGCCGTCGCTGCTCGACAACCTGGACGACGACAGCGCCGCGCACTTCGAAAAGGTGAAGGCGCACCTCGACGCGATGGGCATCGCTTACTCGATCAATCCGCGGCTCGTGCGCGGTTTGGACTACTACACGCATACGGCGTTCGAGTTCAAGGCGGCCGGCATCGGGTCGATCGACACGATCGGCGGAGGCGGGCGCTATAACGGACTCGTGTCCGACATCGGCGGACCCGAGCAGACGGGCGTCGGCTTCGGCCTCGGCCTCGAGCGCGTGCTTCTGGTGCTGGAGAAGCAGGGCGTGGAGCTGCCGGCGACGGTGGCGCCGGACGTGTACTTCGTAGCGCTCGGCGAAGCGGCGGAGGCGCGCATCGTGCCGCTGCTGAACGAGGCGCGCGCGAGAGGCATCGTCGCCGAGAAGGATTACGGCGGCCGCAAGATGAAGGCGCAGCTGAAGTCGGCGGACCGGCTGGCCGCGAAATACGCGGCGATTCTCGGAGACGACGAGTTAGAGCGCGGGGAGATCGTATTGAAATCGCTCGCGACGGGCGAGCAGCGGACGGTTGCGCTGGCGAGCTTGTTCGACAGCTTGAAGTAATCATTTTCTAAAAGGACAAAGGGGTAGGTACACATGATGTTACGAACGCATAAATGCGGAACGTTGACGAAAGCGAACGTCGGCGAAACGGTCGTGCTGAACGGTTGGGTGCAGCGCCGCCGGGACCTTGGGGGCGTCTTGTTCATCGATCTGAGAGACCGGAGCGGGCTCATGCAGATCGTATTCAACCCGGCGTTCTCGGGCGAAGCGCTCGAGACGGCGGACAAGTGCCGGAACGAATACGTCGTCGCGGTGAAGGGCAAGGTCGTCGAACGGGATCCGTCGACGGTGAACCCGAACCTGCCGACGGGCGAGATCGAAGTGCAGGTGACGGAGATCGAAGTGTTCAACGGCGCGAAGACGCCTCCGTTCTTCATCGAAGACGGCGTCGAAGTCGACGAGTCCGTGCGGTTGAAGTACCGCTACCTCGACCTGCGCCGGCCGGAGATGCAGCGCACGCTCATGCTCCGTTCGAAAGCGGCGAAGGTGTTCCGCGACTTCCTGGACGCGAACGAGTTCGTCGAGGTCGAGACGCCGATCCTGACGAAGAGCACGCCGGAAGGCGCGCGCGACTACTTGGTGCCGAGCCGCGTGCATCCGGGCGAGTTTTTCGCGCTGCCGCAGTCGCCGCAAATTTTCAAGCAGCTGCTGATGGTCGGCGGCATGGAGCGCTACTATCAAATCGCGCGCTGCTTCCGCGACGAGGACCTTCGGGCGGACCGGCAGCCGGAGTTCACGCAGGTGGACATCGAGACATCGTTCCTGTCGCAGGACCAGCTGCTGACGATCATGGAAGAGCTCACCGCGAAGCTGTTCAAGGAGACGGTCGGCTACGACGTGCCGACGCCGTTCCAGCGTCTGCCGTATGCGGAGGCGATGGGCAAGTACGGCTCCGATAAGCCGGACCTGCGCTTCGGTCTCGAGCTCGTCGACGTATCCGACGTCGTGTCGTCGTCCGGCGTGAAGGTGTTCGCGTCGGTCGTGGCGGGCGGCGGCATGGTGAAGGCGATCAACGCGAAGGGCTGCGCGACGTGGAGCCGCAAGGAGCTCGACGACTTGACGCCGTTCGCGGCTCGCTACGGCGGCAAGGGGCTCGCGTACATCGTCGTGAAGGACGGCGAGTGGAAGGGGCCGATCGTGAAGTTCCTGAGCCCGGAGGAGATCGCGGCATTGACCGAGCGTCTCGGCGCCGAAGAGGGCGACGTGCTGCTGTTCAGCGCCGACAAGGCGAAGGTCGTGCACGACGTGCTCGGCAATCTGCGTCTCAAGCTCGGCCGGGACCTCGGCCTTATTAACGAGAGCGAGTTCCGCTTCGCGTGGGTCGTCGACTTCCCGCTGCTCGGCTGGGACGAGGAAGCAGGGCGTTGGGTGGCGGAGCATCATCCGTTCACGCGTCCGCACGATGAAGACCTGCCGCTGTTCGAGACGAACCCGGGCGCGATCCGCGCGCAAGCGTACGATCTTGTCCTGAACGGGTACGAAGTCGGCGGCGGCTCGATGCGGATTTACAAGCGCGACGTGCAAGAGAAGATGTTCTCGGCGCTCGGTCTCACGATGGAAGAGGCGCGCGAGAAGTTCGGCTTCTTCCTCGACGCGTTCGATTACGGCACCCCGCCGCACGGCGGCATGGCATTCGGCTTCGACCGATTGGTTATGCTGTTAACGGGGCGCACGAATCTGCGCGAGACGATCGCGTTCCCGAAGACGGCGAGCGCATCGGACCTGTTGTCGGGCGCGCCGTCCGAGGTCGACGAGAAGCAGCTGCAGCAGCTGTCGATTCGCGTAGCGCCGCAGCAGAAGCCGGAGCCGGTGAAGCAAGGTTAAGCGGCTTAGCCGACAATTATCAAACGGCCGCCGTTAACCTGACGTCAATAAGGGGGAACCCGCTTTATGTTGAACCAATTTTCCCGCACGGAGCTGGCGGTCGGGCCGGAAGGCATACAGGCGCTGAAGAACAGCACCGTGGCGGTGCTCGGCATCGGCGGCGTCGGCTCGATCGCGGCGGAGGCGCTCGCGCGCACCGGCGTCGGGCGGATTATCATGATCGACAAGGACGTCGTCGACGTGACGAACATCAACCGCCAGATCCACGCGCTTACGACGACCGTCGGACAGCCGAAGGCCGAGCTGATGCAGGAACGCATCAAGCTGATCAACCCGGAATGCGATGCGGTCGCCCTGCGCATGTTCTACACGGAGGAGACGTACGAGAAGCTGTTCGAGTATCCGCTCGACTATGTATTGGACGCCTCCGATACGATCATGTACAAGGTGCATCTCATTCTGCAATGCAAGGCGCGCGGCATCCCCGTCATCTCGAGCATGGGCGCCGCGAACAAGATGGACCCGACGAAGTTCCAGGTCGTCGACATCTCGAAGACGCACACCGATCCGCTGGCGCGCGTCGTACGTCGCAAGCTGCGAGAAGCGGGCGTCACGAAGGGCGTGAAGGTCGTCTTCTCGACGGAGACGCCGAAGAAGCCGAGGGAGGACGTGACGCAGCGCATCGTGCCGGAGAACGCGCCGGAAATCCGGAAGGCGCAGCAGCCGCCGGCGAGCAATGCGTTCGTGCCGCCGGTGGCGGGACTCTTCATGGTGAGCGTCATCGTGAACGACCTGCTGAAGAAGCACGGCATCGAAGTGTAATCGAAAAGCAAAAAGAGGCGCTCCGCGGGCGATTCGCGGGGCGCCTTTTGCGATGTCGTAGGCGAATGCCGTGCCCGAACGGGCGAACTTCCCATACCTATAGGTATCTCGCCTAAGGAAGTGATCGTCTTGTATTACGAAGCTGGAAGGCCGACGATGCCGATGTCCTCCGCGACGGCGGTGCCGCCCGGGAAGTATATGTATACCCCCGAGCTGCCGCATCTCATGCAAGCGCTGCGACCCACGTATTGGGTAGTAACCGAGCCGGTGTTCATGGACCATCTGCTGATGCACGTCGATCAGAAGATTCGGTTGGAGACGGCCGCCGGACCGCTTGCCGGCACGCTGGCCGGGGTCGCCGTCGATCACGTGCAGATCGACGTGAACGGCGTTCCGCATCACGTCCGCTTGAGTCAGATCGTCTATTTCACCAAAGCGTAGGAACGATTTGCCGTTTCCTTCTCTCGCAACTTTCGACATGTTTCTTTCGTCTAAGGAGTACGAGAGAACCGAGCGAGAAAGGAAGCGCAGATGAGAAAGAACCTAACGAAAACGATCGCCTTCGCGGCGTTGGCCGCGTGTTTGGCGATGCCCGCCATATCGGCGGGGGCACATAGAGCGCAAGCGGCGTTGGCGCCGATCGTAAGCGTGACCTTGAATCAAGGGACGGCCGAGCTGAAGCATGAGCCGCTGCTCGAGGGCGGAGCCGTCTATTTGCCGCTGCGAGAAACCGGCGCGCTGCTGAACAGTCGAACGACGTGGATCGCGGATGGGAAGAAGATTCTGATCAACCGCCCCGGGGTTCGCATCGAGATGACGCTCGGCAGCCGGCAGGCGACGGTCAACGGCAAGCCGTACGCCCTGACCGCCATGCCGAAAAACGTGAACGGCGTCGTCTTCGTGCCGGTTCGCTTCGTCAGCGAGGCGCTCGGCGCGGACGTGCAGTGGAAGTCGGATGACCGCCGGGTGGAGCTGCAGTTCGAAAATTTGTATTCGTTCGCGGAGAAAGGGACTCGAGGCTACTGGCTTCATCGGAGTACCGGCGAGCTGTACGCGAGCGAGAACGGACAAGCCGCCGCGCTCGTCGCGGATACCGAATTCAAGCTTCAGCGCTACGTCGAGTTGGCGGTCGAGACGTTATCGCCTTCGTCGGACGTCGTCACGGCCGTAGACAACTATGGCGAGCCGGGCATCAACAACGACGTGTACCGGTTTGTCGTCGCGTCGGGCAAGCTGACGTTGGAGACGAAGACGCATTATTGGGGCGTCCATCCGATCCGCAACGTCTCGACGCTGCCCGACGGCCATGCGCTGCTTATGGACGGCGCGACGCTGTACGAGGTGGACGCGGCCGGGGCGACGACGTCGACGCACGACTTGCGGGCGCTGACCGGCTACGAGGACGAGGCGTTCCAAGTGGAATGGTACGACGATGCGTATATGGTCGTTCGCCCGCATAGTACCGGATGGTTGACGCTGATCGACCGGGAGACGAACGAGACGAAGCGCTTGATCGACGAAGTCGCGACGGAAGAGAAGCTTGCCATGCTGGAGGAACTGCAGAAGGTCGGCCCGAACGACTTCGATTTTATGAATTGGGACGGCCTCGAGGTCGCAGGCAGGCAAGGCGATAAGCTGCAATTGTCGTTCACCTGGTTTTTGGAGCCGAACGCGAAGCAAGACGTCGAGGTTCCGCTCGCTCGATAATGGTTTTCAGGGACCCGCGTTTGGGCTGCGCGGGTCTTTTTGCGTTATAATGGGACGAGGGAGATGAGGGGCAGATGGATCTGTTTACATATCGAGCGGAATCGGGCGCGGCGCCGGGACGGCAGCCGCTCGCGGAGCGGATGCGGGCGCGTTCGATCGACGAATATATCGGGCAAGAGCATATCGTAGGTCCGGGGAAGATGCTCCGCCGGGCGATCGAGGCGGATCAGGTGACGTCGATCATTCTGTTCGGGCCGCCGGGGACGGGCAAGACGACGCTCGCGACGATCATCGCGAACCGAACGGACGGCGAATTCGTCCGCCTGAACGCGGTCGACGCGTCGGTGAAGGACGTACGGGAGACGATCGAGCGGGCGAAGGAGCTTCGATCGTTATACGACCGGAAGACGATCCTGTTCCTCGACGAGGTGCATCGCTTCAAGACGTCGCAGCAGGACGCGCTGCTGCCGGCGGTCGAGGCGGGCACGATCGTGTTCATCGGGGCGACGACGGAAAATCCGTTCCACTCGATCAACGGGGCGCTTCTGTCGCGCTCGACGTTGTTCCGGCTCGAGAAGCTGACGCCGGACGATGCGCTCGAGGCGATGCGCCGGGCGCTGCTCGATCGCGAGCGGGGACTCGGCGCGCTGACGATCCGCGCCGACGACGACGCGCTGCTGCACATCGCGACGGTCGCCGGGGGCGACCTGCGGCGCGCGCTCAACGCGCTGGAGCTGGCGGCGCTGACGACGCCTGCGGATCGCGACGGCACGATTCATGTGACGCTCGCCGCCGCGGAAGAATCGATCCGCCAGCCGACGGTGGCGGCGGACGAGTCGACGCAGTACGACGTATTGTCCGCGTTCCATAAGAGCGTGCGCGGCTCGTCCGACGCGGCGCTGTTTTGGTTTCTCTACGCGGTCGAGAAGCTCGGCATGGACCCGATGGTGTTTCTGCGCCGGCTCATCGTCGCCTGCAGCGAGGACATCGGCCTCGCGAATCCGCAGGCGATGACGCAGGCGGTGTCCGCGATGGACGCGTACCATAAGATCGGCTGGCCGGAGGCGCGGTACAACATTTCGCAGGCGATCCTGTTCGCGGTGGAAAGTCCGAAGTCCGATTCGATCGGTCTCGCGATGGAGCGGGTGTACAAGGCGTTCGACCGGCTCGGGGCGGCGGAGGTGCCGATGCATCTGCGCGACGGACACTATAAGGGCTCGCAGCAGCTCGGACATGTCGGGTATAAGTACCCGCATCATTTCCCGGGACATTACGTCGAGCAGCAGTATTTGCCGGGACCGATTCGAAACGAGGTGTTTTTCGAGGCATCGACGCAAGGGACGGAAGCGAAGATGCGGGAAAATCAACAGCGCCGGCGCGGACGAGGATGAAAGCGTCTCCGAAATATGGTAGATTAATAGGGTAATATCCAATTTCATATCGTGGAGGGATCGTACTTATGGCGCTGGCGCTGCAAGCGGAACGAAGGGTCACCGAGACCAAAGGCCAATTGAGACAGCTTAGAGCAAACGGGAAAGTCCCAGGCATCGTATACGGGAACGGGGAGGAGAACGTTCCGATCGTCGTCGACGAGAAGAAGCTTCATCCGATTCTCGCGTATCATGCCGACTCCATCGTAGAATTGGACATTCCCGGGATCGGAACGAAGCAGGTGCGAATCGAGAGCGTGCAACGGGATTGTCTCGTAGGCAAGTGCGAGCATATCGACTTTAGGCTCGTCCGCGGCGAGGCGGACGCCGGCTCGAAGGAAGCGGCGGAGGCGGAGGTCGATGCCGCTCGTCTCGAGGCGAGCGCGGCGACGGAATCGTAACGAGCATAGGCTTGTATTATGGAAAATGCCGTCGGCTTCCCATTGGGAGGCCCGACGGCATTTTTCGTTTATTTCTCAAAACGGAGACGGTCGGCCGAAGAGACGAGCACCGGTTTTTCCTTATTGCTCGTTCCCCAGTACCCCCAGGACCAGATGTCTCCGTCCTTCGTTACGGCGAGCGCATGATCGCTGCCTAATGCGACGGAGACGACGTTTTCCAACCCCTCGACCTTCTTCGGTTTATCGGTATACAGGGTAGGCGAATATTGGCCGATTTCCAATCCGAGCGTCCATACCGTACCGTCTTTCTTCGCGATCAGCGTCGAGCCGTATCCCGTGACGATGGACGCCGCGTCTTTCAGTTCCGGGATGACGGCAGGTTTCGAAACCGGCTTGTAATCCGATCGACCGAGATTGCCGTGATCGTTCCGTCCCCAGCCGTAGACGGTGCCGTTTTCTTTGATAGCGAAATAAGTTTTACCGCCTTCCGTCGTGTGCGAAATCGCGGCGATATCCCGCAATCCTTCCACTTTGGTCACGGAATCGGCGGTATTCGGCCGGGCATAGGAGCCGTTGCCGTTGTTGCCGACGTAGGCATCCCATTTCCATACGGTGCCGTCCGCTTTCAAGATATGAACCTTGTCGTCGACCGATAGATCGACCGCTTGGATGTCCCTCAGCTTCATCGGCTTCGTTGGCATAAGCTCCGGACCGTCCGGCACGATATGCCATACCCAGACGGATCCGTCTTCGTCGATCGCGCCGCCTACGCTCGAGATGGAGGAAACGCTGACGATCCGTTCCAGTCCTTCGATTTTTCGGGGAGGAGCGAACGAGAAGCCGCCGTTCTTCCCGTCTATCGCGGTGTATTCGTACCCCCATTCCCATACGGTGCCGTCCTTCTTAATGAGGAGATCCGTCGTGTGTCCGGCATGCGCGGAGGCGACATCCTCCAGCCCGTTTACGAGTTTCGGTTTGTATTCCTCGAAGCTCCTGACCCCGTTAACGAGTTTCTCGAGACCCCCCCAATACCAAACTCTGCCCTGATCGTCATACATGACATTATGTCTGTGCGCCGCGGAAATCGCGTAGGACGGTTCCCGTACCGTTTCGGCTTTGTTTTTCGGCGTTTCTTCGGAGGTTGCGGCGGCTTGCAGCGCGAACGTAAGCGAAAGCGCCGCAGCGATCAGGGCAGCCCTTCCGATGTCTCTGGTCAGCTTTCCCGGGTTTTGCAATGCGTTGTTCCGCCTTTCGAGTATAGATGTCCAAATATTACCAATCAGTTTACCATACAATGGAAATCCTTTTGGCGCAAGAGCGGTTTGCGGCGGAAGTTCGAAACGCATTGATTTTTTTGTCCCGGCGAAGTATAGTAGTACATTATGACTGACTGACCGTAAAACGATATTGGTCATTCGGTACGATTATGGGGTGAGTTCATGGATCGACGGGCATGGATTATGGAGGCGGCGACGACCGCATTCGCGCAATATGGCTATAAGGCGACGACGATGGAGCTCGTCTCGAAAATCGCGAACGTCGGCAAAGGAACGATCTATACGTTCTTCGCGACGAAGGAGCAGCTGTTCGAGGAAATTTTGCAGCATGCGCTCGGGCAAATGAGGGCGATTTTGGAAAAGACCGAAGAAACCGGCGGACGGTTCTTCGACCGATTGGTTCGCGCCTTGGACGCCTTGCTCGATTTCCGGAAAGACCATGAGCTGTTCGTGAAGCTGGCGCAGGAGGTGCGCGACGTCGGGACGCAGCAGGCGCTCGAAGGCATCCGTCGGTTGGAGCTTGAGGCAAGGGCTTATTTACGGCGATCCATCGAATCCGGAATGCGATCGGGCGAGCTGCGTCCCTGCGATTCGGATATCGTGGCGTTCATGATCTTGCGGATGTATATCGACTTGACGATGGAGTGGGGGAAGACCGCTCCGCCGCTTACCAAACGGCAAATCATCGACAATATGCAGCTGCTGCTCACCGAGGGTTTAATTCGCGAGTAGCGAGTAGAAGGTAATCGAAGAGAAGCGAGAGAGGAACTGACGAACATCATGAGACAAACGAGAAAACGGCAGCGGACGTTCCGAAAAGAGCTGAAACACCTATTTTCCCATCCGATGCGCGCCGCGACGTTCGCGGCGATCGCGTTGATTCCCGTTCTGTACAGCGGCTTTCTGATCGCCGGCGCTTGGGATCCCTACGGGCACCTCGATCGGATGCCGGTCGTCGTTGTCAACCTGGACGAAGGCGCGGAGATGGACGGGGAGCCCGTCCGCCTCGGCGACGACTTCGTCGAAGAGCTTCGCGAAAGCGACGCGTTCGATTGGCGGGTAGCGGACGCCGAGGCCGCCGCGGCCGGGATCCGGCATAACGAATATTATATGGCGATTACGGTGCCCGAAGATTTCTCCCGGAAGGCGGCGACGCTGCTCTACGATGAGCCGCAGCAAGCGGAGCTCGTCTTCGAGCCGAACGGCAGTTATAACTTCATTGCGGGACAGATCGGCGCGAACGCGGCGAAGGAGCTGCGCGCCAAGCTGTCGGAAAGCATTACGGAGGCGTACGCTCGAACGCTGCTCGAGCAGGTGAACGCGCTGGGCGACGGCTTGGATGACGCGGGCGACGGGGCGACCCGGCTTCGGGACGGCGCGGCGGAGGTCGCTTCCGGCGCCGCAGAGCTGCGCGCGCGCCTCGACGAGCTGCAGGGCGGCGCCGCGACGCTGAAGCAGGGGCTGCAGCCGCTCGCGAGCGGCGCGACCGACTTGGCGAAGGGGACGCTCGCCGTCTCGGAGGGCGCCTCGGCGCTGAAGGACGGCCTGTCCCGCTTGTCCGACGCGAGCGCATCCGCCGCGTCCGGCGCCGCCGCGGCGGAGGAAGGGGCGGCGCGTCTCGCGGCCGGCCTGCAGTCGTCGGCGGAGGCGGCGGACGCGCTTCGCGTCGGCCTGGCCGATGCGGCGGAAGCGAGCGCGGGGTTGGCGGACGGAACCGCCCGAGTCGCCGAAGGGCTGCAGGCGTTCGTCGCAGGCGTGCCGGGGGCGGCGGAGCGGGAGGACGTGAAGCGGCTCGTCGCCGCAAGCGAGGCCGCCGCGGAAGGCGCCCGCGCGTTAAGCGAAGGCGAGGCGAAGCTAGCGGCCGGGAGCGCCGGCCTCGGGGACGGGCTGGAGGCGCTGCGGTCCGGCTCGGCCGAGCTCGCCGCGGGCGCCGAGCGGCTGTCGGCGGGGCTCGGCTCGCTGAGCGACGGGGTCGCGGAAGCCGCGGCGTCGACGGCCGCGCTGGCCGACGGGGCGGCCCGCACGGCGACGGGCGCGGCGTCGCTGGCGACGGGGGCCGCTTCGGCGGCGGACGGCGCCGCGGCGATCGCTGGCGGCGGCAAGCGGCTCGCGACAGGCGCCGGAGACCTGTCCGCAGGCGCCGCCGACGTCGCGGACGGCGCGGGCGAGCTGGCGGACGCGCTCACGGCCGCCTCGGACGAGGTGCCGTCGCTCCGCTCGGCGGACGAGACGGCGAAGATGTTCGCCGAGCCGGTCAAGCTGACGGAGAATGCCGACCGGAAAGTGGACGTGTACGGCCGAGGCATCGCGCCTTACTTCCTGTCGATGGCGCTGTTCGTCGGCGGCCTCGTCTTCACGACGATCTTCCCCGTGCGGCTCGTCGCGGCGAGGTCGGCGACGCGGTGGGGGAAATTCGTCGCCAAGGCGCTGACGATGCTGCTCATAGCGGTCTTGCAATCGACCATCGTCTCGGCCGTCATGGTGTACGGCATCGGTCTCGAAGTGACGAACGTGCCTTATTTCTTCTTATACACGACGATTACGGGGTTGGCTTTTTCGTTTACGATTCTAGCGTTGGTCGCTTGGTTCGATAATGTCGGCCGTTTTCTCGTCATCTTGGTCATGGTGTTGCAGCTGGCGTCCAGCGCGGGTACATTCCCGCTAGAGCTGCTGCCGACGTGGATGCAGGCGATCCATCCGTATTTGCCGATGACCCACAGCATCGTAGGCTTCCGAGCGGTCATCGCCGGCGGCGACTTCGGGGTCATGTGGCAGCAAGCGTTCTTGCTCGCGGCGGTGGCAGCGCTCGGGGCGTTCGCGACGTTCGGCTACTTCATGCTGCGGGAGCGCGACGGCGACGGCGAACCGAACATGGACGTCGAAGCGACGGCCGTGCCGGCGTGACTTAGGCGTACTCATCGATTCTACCGGCGACATGCTCCACGGTCTTGCAACGTGGACGCGGTCGCCGTTTTTTATTTTTATATGAAGTTTAGTGGGAAGCCTTGATCCACATGGAAAATGATGGTAGCATTATGGAATAATTTGGTCACAAGTCTACGAATCTAGTTTTCATTTTCCAGAGAGGAGCGATGAAAGGATGGTCGTTAGACCCAAGCTCGCGAGGTCGGCCGCAAGAGCCGCCGCGTTCGCGGTTGCCATGACGCTGGCGTTCGGCGCGCATGCCTCCGCAGCCGTGCAGGAGAAAAAAGCGGAGGAGCCGAAACCTATCCCGCCCTACGTCATTTCCGCAGAGGACAGTCATAATATCGCTTACGACGAGAAAGGGCAAGTGTGGTACTGGGGAGGCCTTGTCGATCTCGTCGAAGGGCAGATCAAATTTCAAGACAATCGGCCGAAGATAATGCAAGGCTTGAAGGACGTCGCATCCGTAACTGCCGGTCACTCGACGGATATAATCGTCAAGAAGGACGGCAGCGTTTGGGAATGGGGCAGGAAATTCACCTATACCGATGGAAGCAACGGCTTCTCCCAGTTGATCGAGCCTAAACGGATCGACGGTTTGGAGCGCATCGTGAAAGCATTTCCCTCGAGCGGGGTATTCGGGGCGATCGACGAAGACGGTTCCGTATGGGTATGGCATACCTTGCCCTCGCCTACGAAGCCGATGAAGTTGGAAACCCGGAAGGCGAAGGAAATCTCGTTCAGCGGAGGAACGGCGTATATTTTGGCGACCGACGGCACCGTGTGGCAGTGGAAGGCGTACTTCGGCGGAGGCTGGGGCTCGTTGCCTCAGGCGAACGCGAGCGCGAATACGACCCGGGTCGAAGGCGTGAGCAAGGTTGTCGCGTTGTCGCGGTCTTCGGTCGGAAGCAATCATATATTCGCAATCAAGGAAGACGGCTCCGTCTACGGATGGGGCAATAATGGCTCGGGAAATCTTGGGCTGGAAAATACCCGCGAGGTATCCAAGCCGCAGCTCATTCCGAACTTGACAAACGTCGCGGCGATCGAAACGGCTTCATACAAAACGCTTATCGTCAAGACGGACGGCACCGTATGGAGACTCGGCATGGAAATCGGAGCGAATCCCGATCTGGAGCGCAACGCGTACGAGCCGGAGCAGATCGAGGGGCTGACCGACGTCGTATCCGTCGCGCTCGGCGACTTCCATGCGATCGCCGCGACTTCGGCCGGCGAGATCTGGACGTGGGGGTTCGTCGGCGATTTCGGCCTCAACCACAAGGAAGTTCCGGTGCTACTAACGCTGCCGAAAAAGTAAATCCATCATAAAAAATCCGGATGCGCTGCGGCCGAAACACAAGGGCCGCAAGCATCCGGATTTTTATTTGAGTCGAAGCGACTCCCACAAATAATAAGTCGCGTAGGTGCGCCACGGCGCCCAGGCCGCGCCGATCGCGTCGATGTCCGCCGCGGACGGCTGCGCGTCGAGGCCGTAGACGTTGCGGACGGCGTTGCGCAGGCCGATGTCGGCGGCGGGCAGCAGATCGGCCCGCCCGTACGCGAAGATGAGCAGACATTCGACGCTCCAACGACCGATGCCGCGCAGCTGCGTCAGGTCGCGCATCGCTTCGTCGTCGCTCATCCGTTCCACGCGGGACCAATCGATCCGTCCGTCGACGACGGCGCGCGCCGTATCGATGACGTACTCGGCTTTGCGCTGCGAGAACGACAGCGCGCGCAGCTCGTCGTACGACAGCCGCGCGACCGCCTCCGCGTCGGGGAACACGAGCAGCGGCTTCCCCTCATGCTCGAGCGTCTCGCCGGCGAGCACGGCCAGCCGTTCGATCAAGGTGCCCGCGAACGACAGGTTCAGCTGCTGCGTGATAATCGTCTTCATCATGCATTCGAACGGGTCGGGATCGAGCAGCAGCTTCGAGCCGCGCAGCCGCTCGAACAGCGAAGCGAAGCGGGCGTCGCCGCCGAGCGCCGCGTAGCACGCGGCGAGATCGACGTTAGCGCCGATCATATGCGCGACCGCGCGCGCCGCTTCCGCGGCGGCTGCCGGCGGCGTGCCCGCCGGCAGCACGGCGTCGGCGGTCGGCGCCTCCGCGTCGCCGCCGAATTCGACGGCGACCGCAAGCGCCCCGCCGCCGGCGCGAATCGCGCGGGCGAAGCGCATCCGCTCCGGCTCGAGGCGGACGAGCCGGGCGCGGTTGCCGACCTGCTCGTACCGCTCGAAGAGCAGCTTCGCGTCGTAGGGCGGCACGATCGGGATCGGAATGCGTACCGGCGTCTCCGAGGCGGTAAGAACATCCGTCATACGTTCTTCAGCCCCGCGCCCATGAGCAGCGACTCGCCGCTATCCTTCAGCACGCGGTCGATCGTGCCGCCGCCGAGGCATGTCTCGCCGTCGTAGAACACGACCGCCTGGCCCGGCGTTATCGCCTTCTGCGGCGTCTCGAACTCGACGACGCAGGCGTCCGCGCCGGTCATCGTCACGCGCACCGCCTGATCCGGCTGGCGGTAGCGGAACTTCGCGGCGACGGAGAACGTTCCGTCCGCCGGAGGACGCCCCGCGACCCAGCTGACGCCCGTCGCTTCGAGACGATGCGAATACAGCCGCGGATCCGACTCGCCTTGCACCACGTACAGGATGTTGCGCTCCAGATCCTTGTCCGCGACGAACCACGGCTCGCCCGTGCCGCTGCCGCCGATGCCGAGCCCTTGGCGTTGGCCTAGCGTGTAATACATAAGGCCGTCGTGCCGGCCCTTCACTTCGCCGTCGAACGTGCGGATTTCGCCGCCGCGCGCAGGCAAATAGCCGCTCAGGAACTCCTTGAAGTTCTTCTCGCCGATGAAGCAGACGCCGGTGCTGTCCTTCTTCTTGGCCGTGGCGAGGCCCGCTTCTTCCGCGATGGCGCGAATTTCCGGCTTCGTATAGCCGCCGATCGGGAACATCGCCTTGGACAGCTGGCGTTGGTTCAGCGCGTTCAAGAAATACGTTTGGTCCTTGTTTCGGTCGACGCCGCGAAGCAGCTTGAACTCGCCGTCTTCTTCGACGACGCGCGCGTAATGTCCGGTCGCGACGTAGTCGGCGCCGAGCTCGATCGCCTTCGACAGAAATTCGCCGAACTTGATTTCGCGGTTGCACATGACGTCGGGATTCGGCGTGCGGCCGGCCCGGTACTCGTCCAGAAAATATTGAAACACTTTATCGTAATATTCCCTCTCGAAGTTGACCGTGTATGACGGGATGCCGATTTGCGCGCAGACGCGACGCACGTCTTCCGCGTCCTCTTCGGCGGTGCAGACGCCTAATTCGTCGGTGTCGTCCCAGTTTTTCATGAAGATGCCGATGACGTCGTACCCTTGCCGCTTCAGCAGCAACGCCGTCACGGAGCTGTCCACGCCGCCGGACATGCCGACGACGACGCGGGTTTCGGAAGGGGATTTCTTATTTGAAGTCATGTGAAATTCACCTGCTTTGCTTATAATTTCGAATTGAATGTATTGTAACATACGCGCTATGAAAATAAAGAATTGTGGCTTTCGTAAACTTGCTCACTTGTTTGATGAATATAGAAAAGGTTCGACAATTTTATGAAAACGTAAAGGTTTTCCTTACCAAACCCTCTCCCATGTGATAACATATAAACGTTATCGGCATAGTTTGGATTGCGGATTTTCCGTCAATTCTAATGAACGAAGCGTTTTTTTCGCGCGAATAAATGGGGGGAACCCTTTGAAAATATCGACGAAAGGCCGCTACGGTCTTACGATCATGATGGAATTGGCGGTTCGATACGGCGAGGGGCCGACCTCGCTGAAGTCGATCGCCGAGAAGCACGGCTTGTCCGAACATTATTTGGAGCAGCTCGTCGCGCCGCTGCGCAACGCGGGTCTCGTGAAGAGCGTCCGCGGCGCCTACGGCGGCTACGTCTTGTCCGAGCCGCCGGAGGACGTGACCGCGGGCCGCGTCATTCGGCTGCTCGAAGGACCGATCTCGCCTGTGGATTTCACGGAAGAAGACGATCCCGCGAAGCGCGACCTGTGGATTCGCATTCGCGATTCGATCGCTTCGGTGCTCGATTCGACGACGCTGGCGGGCCTCATCTCCTACAAGGACGATGAAGGACAAGCCGCTCCGAGCTACATGTTCTATATTTAGACGAAGGTGAACCGGACCGACATGACGACGAACCAACAACCGATCTATCTCGATCACGCGGCGACGACGCCGATGCACCCCGAGGTGCTGGAGGCGATGTTGCCTTATTTCATGTCGTCGTACGGCAACCCGTCGAGCGTGCACCGCTTCGGCCGCGAGGCCAAGGCGGGTTTGACGGCGGCGCGGGACTCGCTTGCGGCTCGGCTCGGGTGCTCCCCGGCCGAGCTCGTCTTTACGAGCGGCGGCACGGAGAGCGATAATCTGGCGCTCCTCGGCGCCGCCCTCGCGGCCGCACCGGAACGCCGCCGCGTCGTGACGACGGCGGTAGAGCATCATGCCGTGCTGCATGCGGCGGCCGAGCTGGAACGCCTCGGATTCGAGGTCGTCTATGCCCCTGTCGACGAGACGGGGCGAGTCGACCTCGACGCGCTGTCCGCCGCCATCGACGAGAAGACCGCGCTTGTGTCGGTCATGTACGCCAATAACGAGGTCGGCACGCTGCAGCCGATCGAAACGATCGGCGCCCTCGCGCGAGAGCGAGGGGCCGTGTTTCATGTCGACGCCGTTCAGGCGCTCGGCACGCAGTCGATCGACCTGTCGCGGCTGCCGGTCGACCTGATGAGCTTCTCCGCGCATAAAATCAACGGCCCGAAGGGCGTCGGCCTGCTGTACGCCAATCGGCGCGTGAAGCTGCACGCTCGCGCGTTCGGCGGCTCGCAGGAGCGGAGCCGACGCGCCGGCACCGAGAACGTCGCCGGCGCCGTCGGCTTCGCCAAGGCGGCCGAGCTGGCGCTGGCCGACCTGCCGCGCCGCCGGGACGAGCTCGCGGCGCTTCGCGACGCGATGCTGGCGACGTTCGAGCGGCTGCTCCCGGACGGCGGCTTCGTCGTGAACGGGCACCCGTCCGAATCGCTTCCGCATGTGCTGAACGTCAGCTTCCCGGGGGCGAGCTCCGAGTCGCTCCTGATGAACCTCGACCTCGAAGGGATCGCGGCGGCGAGCGGGTCCGCCTGTTCGTCGGGCTCGCTGCAGCCGTCTCACGTGCTGCGCGCGATGGGGGTGCCGGACGAGCGGCTTCGCTCCGCGGTTCGGTTCAGCTTCGGCATGGGCAATTGCCTCAATTCTGTAACATTTGCCGCGGAAAAAGTCGCAACGCTCGCGAAACGACTTACGTATAAGTGATGCAAGGCCGCGCGCTCCGCTTGCGAATCCTTTTTCCAACGAACGTTTCGGAACGATTAAATCCATGTCCCGTTGGGAATAAATAGAATCAATACTTTGTTGGCAGAAGGTGGTATCCATATGATGCGTTGTCCGAATTGCAATTCGAAAGATATCGGGAAGATCGGCTCCCATCAATTTTATTGCTGGGGCTGCTTCATCGAACTGACCGTGAACGGCGAGAAGATGTCCGTCTACCAAGTGGAAGAGGACGGCACGCTCAGCTCGCTGGACGATTTGTTTTTCCCGGAAGAAGAGATGCCCGAAGTTCACGCGAACTGACGGCGACGCTCGCGATAGTCGTTCCCGCCTCTCGCGGACAAGCCTCTCGGCTTGCCGCGGGAGGTTTTTTTTCGTCCGCGCCTACATATACTGTTACCCAAACCAACTTTCGGACAAGTGGGGGGCGTCTGGCGGTGGAGCAATGGGTCAGAAGCAAATGGTTCGCCGCGCTCGTCTTCGCGCTGTTGTCGCTCGGCGTCGTCTATATGATTCTTCTGATCGGTCCGGCGATCGCGGCGGTGTTCGGCTTTCTGAAGACGGTGCTGCTGCCGTTCGTCGTCGCGTTGATCGTCTCGTACGTGCTGAACCCGATCGTCGGGGCGTTGAACCGCCGCAAGGTGCCGCGAACGATCGCGGTGCTGCTCATCTACGCGGTGTTTATTTTATCGGTGACCGTCGTGCTCATGAACGTCATTCCGATGTTCGTAAAGCAGCTGAACGAGCTGAACGAGCATCTGCCGGAGTTCACGATGCGGGCGCAGAGCATGATCGTCGAGATGAACCGGAACGACTTCCTGCCGGAGGGCGTGCGGATGGGAATCAATAACGCGTTATACGAGGCGGAGCAGCAGCTGGCGGCGTCGATCGCGGACGTGATCGGCCGGCTCGGGGCGACGGTCGGCGCGTTGTTCGTCGCGTTCGTGATCCCTTTTTTGGCGTTTTATATGTTGAAGGATTTCCAGCTGATCGAGAAAACGGTGCTTACGTTCGTACCCACGAACCACAAGCGCCGCACGATCCGCCTCGTCACCGACATCGACAAGGCGCTCGGCAATTACATCCGCGGGCAGCTGATCGTGTGCGTCATTATCGGCGTCCTGGCGTACGTCGGCTATTGGCTGATCGGCGTGCCGTATCCGCTGCTGCTGGCGGCGCTCGTCGCGTTGTTCAACATTATCCCATACTTGGGTCCGTTCATCGGCGCGGCGCCGGCGATCGTCGTGGCATCGACCGTATCGCTGAAGATGGTGATGCTCGTCATCGTCGTCAATTTCGCCTGCCAGCTGATCGAGAGCAATATCGTCTCGCCGCAGGTCGTCGGACGTTCGCTTCATATGCACCCGCTCTTAATTATTTTCGCGCTGCTGGTCGGCGGGGAGCTCGGCGGCGTCGTCGGACTCATCCTCGCGGTGCCGACGTTCGCGGTAGGGAAAGTCATCTACCACCATGTGCGGTTATATTATAAGAACCGGAAGCCGGTGACGTGACGCACGCAAAAACCCCCGAGGCCGCGACGGCTTCGGGGGTCTTTGCGAGGTTTGCAACGATCGGTTTCGAAATCAGGGATAATGAAAATCATTATCAAAGGGATGTTTATAATTTACTATGCGTGTTTCGTTTTGTCAAGCCGACCGGTCTTGTTTTATAATAGGAAAAAGCTGCGCGCCGTGAAGCACACGCCGTTCGCCCTTCGGGGCGGGCGGCGTGTTTGTTTTTCCGGGGCGAGCGTACGTGGAGGAGGATTTTATTGGGATGGACAAAGGTTTCGCGGAGGCGCACGGACGATGGCTGGAACAGCATAAGCAATCGAGGGAGGGGGAGCGGTTAAGGCGGCTCGTCGATGGGCATGCGTATTTAGAGAAAGCGTTTCTTGAGAAGGTGTGGTGGCCGGCATTCGGTACGCTCGACGATCTGCATCCGGAGTACGAGGTAAGCGACTACAATGACGGAAGACGGTATATCGATCACGCATACAAGCCCAACGGGCTCCGTCTGGCGTTAGAAGCGGACGGGTTCAACCCGCATATCCGCGACATCGAGCGGTGGGATCATGCGGATAATGTGTTAAGGGACTTGCATTTGACGGCCGACGGCTGGACGGTGCTGCATTTCTCTTCGGACGTGATCAAGTACCGTTCTCGGCAAGCCCAGCAGCTGCTGCGGCAAATCGTGTGGGGAAGGGAGGGGAGGAGCAGCGGAGAAGAACTTTCGTTGGAAGCGAGGGAGGTGCTGCGTTTCTTAAAACGTCAGGGGGGCGTCGCAGCTCCTAAGGACATCATCGCGCATCTAGGCAAGAGCCCTAATACGGTACGGAAGGCGGTTCATGAGCTGGCGGAGCGCAGCTTGATTCGTCCCGTGAATCCACATGCGAAGGTCGCTAGAGCATACGAAGTCACGCAACGCGGCCGAGGAATTGGTTTGTAACGTGTGTGGGCGATCGTGTCAAAATCTGAGCAGTTCGCGAGAATGGTATCAAATTTTGAGCAGTTAGGTGGGACCGAGGCGATGTGACGGCGAACGATGGGGCATAGACAAGCTGGAACATGTGCTCGTGCGCCGAAATGGTGTCAAAATCTGAGCAGTTCGCGAGAATGGTATCAAATTTTGAGCAGTTTAGCGGGGCAGAGGCGATGTGACGGCGAACGATGGGGCATGGACAAGCTGGAACATGGGCTCGTGCGCCGAAATGGTGTCAAAATCTGAGCAGTTCGCGAGAATGGTTTCAAATTTTGAGCAGTTTAGCGGGGCTGAGGCGGAGTGACGGCGAACGATGGGGCATGGACAAGCTGGAACATGGGCTCGTGCACCGAAATGGTGTCAAAATCTGAGCAGTTCGCGAGAATGGTATCAAATTTTGAGCAGTTAGGCGGGACCGAGGCGAAGTGACGGCAATTGAGGCGGGCGAAGCCGGCGAGGCGGCGCAATTTCGACCCAAAGCCCGATTTGCCAGCGCGAATTGACTTTTCGCGGGGCGAGGCGCTATAATTTATCCAACATATGTCGAAAACGACGATGAAATCGAGTACGCCGCCTCGCCGCGGATCAGAGAACAGGCTTCGGACGCGGATATCCGCCGCGCTCCGGCTGAGAGAGCCTGCCGGACAGGGCGAACGGCCGAACGCTAATTTCGGAGCGCGAACGAACTTCGCCGGTCGAGAGCCGTTATCTTCTCATGCGAGGGTTTCCCGCGGAAGCGAGCGCCAGCGGCCACAACGGCCGATTGCGAGCGGAACGGGATCAACCAGGGTGGTACCGCGATAACGAACATTATCGTCCCTGAATTCAGGGGCGATTTTTTGTTGCATTCACATTCCATCGGAGGGCGTGTTCGTCATGAAAGCAAGCGAAATTCGAAGCAAGTGGCTGCAATTTTTCGAGAGCAAAGGGCATAAGGTCGAGCCGAGCGCGCCGCTCGTGCCGCATAACGATCCGACGCTGCTGTGGATCAACGCGGGCATGGCGCCGCTCAAGCAGTACTTCGACGGCCGCGTCGTGCCGGAAAATCCGCGCATCGCGAACGCGCAGAAGTGCATCCGCACGAACGACATCGAGAACGTCGGCAAGACGCGGCGTCACCATACGTTCTTCGAGATGCTCGGCAACTTCTCGATCGGCGACTATTTTAAAGAAGAGACGATTACGTGGGCGTGGGAATTCCTCACGTCGCCCGAGTGGATCGGCTTCGACAAGGATCGCCTGTCGGTCACGATCCATCCGGAGGACGACGAAGCGTTCCGAATTTGGAACGAGAAGATGGGCATCCCGGCGGAGCGCATCTACAAGCTTGAAGACAACTTCTGGGACATCGGCGAAGGCCCTTGCGGTCCTTGCACCGAGATTTTCTACGACCGCGGCGAGAAATACGGCGATCTGAACGATCCGGAATGCGTGCCCGGCGGGGAAAACGAGCGCTTCCTCGAAGTATGGAACCTCGTCTTCTCGCAGTTCAACCATAACAAGGACGGCTCGTACACGCCGCTGCCGAACAAAAACATCGATACCGGCGCGGGCCTCGAGCGGTTCGCCTCTATTCTCCAGGACGTCGACTCGAACTTCGACACGGATCTGTTCCGTCCGATCATCGACGCGACGTGCGAAATCGCCGGCGTCCGGTACGGCGAGAGCAACGACGTCGACGTCGCGCTGAAGGTCGTCGCGGACCATATCCGCACGGTCGTGTTCTCCGTCGGCGACGGCGTTCTCCCTGGCAACGAAGGCCGAGGCTACGTCATTCGCCGCCTGCTCCGCCGCGCGGTCCGCTACGGCAAGGCGACGCTCGGCGTCGAGAAGCCGTTCATGTACCGCCTCACGAAGGTCGTCGGCGACGTGATGGGCATGTATTACACGGAAGTCGTCGAGAAGCGCGAGTTTATCGAAAAGGTCATCCGCATGGAAGAGGAACGGTTCCATGAGACGTTGACGGACGGCCTCGCGATTCTGACGACGTTGGTCGAATCGGCGAAGGGCGCCGGCCGCAAGACGCTCGACGGCGCGGAAGCGTTCAAGCTGTACGATACGTACGGCTTCCCGTTCGACCTGACCGAGGACTTCGCCGCGGAGCAAGGGCTCGGCGTCGACCGCGAAGGCTTCGATCGCGCGATGGACGAACAGCGCCAGCGCGCGCGGGCGGCTCGCCAAGAGACCGGCAGCATGAAGGTGCAGGGCGGCGCTCTCGCCGACTTCACGGTTAAAAGCGAGTTTGTTGGATATACTGACTTGGTAACGTCTGCTAAAGTGATCGGAATCGTCCAGGGCGACGAGCTGGTCGACATGGCCGGCGCCGGCGAGACGGTCGCCGTCTTGCTCGACCGGACGCCGTTCTACGCGGAGAGCGGCGGTCAGGCGGCAGATAAAGGTACGCTGACCGGCAAGGACGTCTCCGTATCCGTCGAAGAGGTGTCGAAGGCGCCGCACGGACAGCATGTCCACTACGCGACGATCGAACGGGGCGTTCTCCGCGTCGGCGACGAGCTGCAAGCGGCCGTCGCGAGCTCGGACCGGGAAGCAACGATCAAAAATCATACCGCGACGCACCTGTTGCATAAGGCGCTCAAGGAAGTGCTCGGCGAGCACGTCAATCAGGCCGGCTCGCTCGTGCAGCCGGATCGGCTCCGGTTCGACTTCTCGCACATCGCGGCGGTTACGGCGGAAGAGCTGGCCGTCATCGAGCGCAAGGTGAACGAGCAGATCTGGAAGGGCACGGCGCTCGTCATCGAGCAGAAGCCGATCGCCGAAGCGAAAGCGATGGGCGCGATGGCGCTATTCGGCGAGAAGTACGGCGACGTCGTCCGCGTCGTGCAAGTCGGCGACTACAGCATCGAGCTGTGCGGCGGCTGCCACGTCGAGAGCACGTCGCAGATCGGGCTGTTCAAGATCGTCAGCGAGAGCGGCATCGGCTCCGGCATTCGCCGTATTGAAGCGGTGACCGGCAAGGGCGCGTATCTGTACCTCGACAGTCAGCTTCAGCTGCTGCGGGACGGCGCGGCGCTCGTGAAGTCGAGCCCGGCGGAGCTGCCGAAGCGCATCGAAGCGCTGCAAGGCCAGCTGCGCGACGCGCAGAAGGAAATCGACGCGCTTCGCGGCAAGATCGGCTCGCTCGAGGCGGGAAGCCTCGAGAGCCAAGTGCGCCGCGTCGGCGACGTGCCGTTGCTCGCGGCCGCGGTGAACGGCGCGGACATGGATACGCTGCGCGGCATCGCCGACACGATGAAGGCGAAGCTCGGCTCCGTCGTCATCCTGCTCGGCGCCGCGAACGACGGCAAGGTGAACCTGGTCGCGGCCGTCACTCCCGATCTGGTGAAGCGGGGCATCTCGGCAGGCGCGATTGTGAAAGAGGCGGCCGCGATTTGCGGCGGCGGCGGCGGCGGCCGTCCCGACATGGCGCAAGCCGGCGGGAAGGACGCGTCCAAGCTGCCGGAGGCGCTCAAGTCGGCGGAGGACTTGCTGGCAAAACAATTGCAATCGTAAGGCTTGTCGAAAAAGGATTTCCGCTTCGCGCACAGAATATAATAAACAATTCCAATTGCAAACGGGGGTGCCGGTATGAATTCCATGGACAAAACGATGAAGTACGAACGCCAGCCCGACGCGCAAGAGGCGTCTGCGCAAGAAGTGCTGCTCGCCGTCTACGACGCGCTGCAAGAGAAAGGGTATAACCCGATCAACCAAATCGTTGGATATTTATTATCCGGCGACCCGGCGTATATACCGCGTCACGACAACGCCCGAAGCCTCATCCGCAAGCGGGAGCGCGACGAACTCATCGAAGAGCTCGTTCGGTTTTACGTCGGCCATCACCGCTGATGCGCATCATGGGCATCGATTACGGCGACCGCCAGATCGGCGTCGCCGTCAGCGACGAGCTGTTTCTCACGGCGCAAGGGGTGACCACGCTCCGCAACTCCGGCGACGAACGGGTGCTGCACGACATCGCGAAGCTGGCGAAGGAATACGGCGTGACCGAGCTGGTCGTCGGACTGCCGAAGAACATGAACGGCACGATCGGTCCGCGGGGCGAGCTTGCGCAAGCGTTCGCGCGCGACCTCGGCGAGACGGCCGGCTTGCCCGTTACGATGTGGGACGAACGGCTGACGACGATGTCCGCGCAGCGTACCTTGATCGAAGCGGACGTCAGCCGGAAGAAGCGCAAGGAAGTCATCGACCGAATGGCGGCGGCGCTCATTTTGCAAAATTACATGGATTCCCGGAGACGCTAACGAGGGCGAGCATGGATCAAATCCGACAAAAACGCTGAAGAGGTGACTGGAATGGCAGATCAGAAGCACGAGCATGACGACGCGGAAGCGCTGGAGCCGGAAATCATTTATATTCCGGACGAAGAAGGCAACGAGGAAGAGTTCGAAGTCATTATGAAGTTCGAGGTCGACGGCTCGGATCACAAGTACATGATGGTCGTTCCGCTCGAAGGCGGCGAAGAGGACACCGACGAAGTGTACGCGTTCCGCTACGAAGAAGAAGGCGACGAGCTGAAGCTGTACACGATCGACGACGAAGAGGAATGGAACTTGGTCGAAGAGACGTTCAATACGCTGCTTGAGGAAATGGAAGGCGCGGAATCCTAGGAGGCAACCATGTCCGAATACACGCTAGACAACGTCGTTCGCGCGAATCGGCTGCGGGAGACGTACGGGGACGACATCGTTCTGTTCGAGGACGACGACGCGGAAGGCGAGCGGGTGCATAAGATCGTGTTGGAATTCGATCTCGGCGATCGCTCCTACGTCGTGCTTCGTCCCGAGGACGCCGCCGCCGACGAAGACGACGAGACGTCGGTCTTCCGGGTGACGCCCGCGGGCGAAGGCGAGTTCGAGATCGAAACGATCGAGGACGACGAGGAATGGGAGAACGTCTCCGAGCTCGTCGACGAGATGACGGTTTCGTTTTCCAAAGAATAGATCGGAAGGAAGATGAGCGGCGAATCCGTCGCTCTTTTTCCTGTTTTCAGGGGGGACTATAGAAACGTATGTGGAAGCTACTTAAGGTCTTGCTGCTGCTCGTCGTGATCGCGGTCGGGGCGGCGGCGGGGCTTGGGTATTACGTCATGGAGCAGCTGAAACCCGCGGCGTCGGCGCAAGAGGTCGAGTTCACGATCCCGGCGGGCACGTCGTCGGCGGAAATCGCGAATATTTTGGAAGAACACGGATTGATTCGGAACGCACTTATTTTTTCCGCTTACTTGAAATACAAGAACATCGGCACCGGCTTCCAGGCGGGCACGTACGCGATGACGCCGGGCACCGACATCCAGGACATTATCGCGCGGCTGAACGCCGGAGACACCGTCGCGGAGGAGACGATCCGGGTGACGATCCCGGAAGGCTACACCGTGCGGCAGGCGATCGCGGCGCTCGTCCAGGCAGGCTTCTCGGAGGAAGCGCTGCTCGAGGTGGCGAACGATCCGGGCGTCTTTGCGGCCGTCTCGTCCGGCGAGGCGCCGATGCGAGCGGGACAAATTCCGCAGAGCGAGCTGTACCGGTTCCCGCTCGAGGGGTATTTATTTCCGGAAACCTATGAATTCCGGAAAGACGTGACGGCGTTCGACGCGCTGCGGCGCATCGCTGGAGAACTCGACCGGAAATTGGCCGCGCTGCCCGAGGGCTGGGAGGCGCAGCTCGAGAAGAACGGCGTGACGTTCCACGAGCTGATGACGATCGCGTCGCTCGTCGAGCGAGAGGTCGTGGCGGATTCGGAACGCGCGTTGGTGGCGGGCGTCATTTACAATCGAATCGCGGCGAACATGCCGCTGCAGATCGACGCGACCGTACAATATTTGTTCGACGAACAGAAGGAACGGCTGCTCGAGAAGGATTTGCAAATCGAGAGCCCGTACAATACGTACTTGAACGCGGGCTTGCCGCCGGGACCGATCGCGAGCCCGGGGCTGGCGTCGATCGAAGCCGCCCTATATCCGGAGGCGTCCGAATATTTGTTTTATGTCACCAAGAAGGACGGAACCGGCGAGCATTATTTCGGTAAGACGTATCAGGAGCATCTCAAGAACATCGAGAAAAGCAAGAAATCATAGGAGCAAGCGGCGAAGAAGCAAGCGGCGCTTGCTTCTTTTTACGTTTTATTCACATTTTTTCGAAGGTGGAAGGGTTTCCAGTCGGGGGTGTCGAATATAGTCGAGACGACTCGAAGGGTGACCTTCGGCATACTCCGAAAGGGTGGAACTAATGAAGAACAGGCCGAAAATGCTAACTTTCCTAGAGAGGAGCAAGTCGAACGAACCGGGAAGCTCCAAATCGCCGGAGCGGATGAACAAGACTACCATCGATCCGACTCGTTCGATCGGGATGCGACTGTTTCTTTATTTTTTCCTGGTTATCGTCGTATCCGTATCCTGCGTAGGTTTTCTTTCCTATGACCGCTCCCGCCAGTTGATCGAGACGCAGGTCGAGGACGCGAAGCGGTTGACCGCGGTTCAAGCCGCGGACAAGATGGAGCTCGTGCTGCAGCAATACGAAGATACGTCGCTCGAGATAATGCTGCTTCCCGAAATCGCCGAATTGTCCACGTCTTACCGGCTGTACCCGGACGATATTATGAGACAGCTGGAAGTCCGGCGCGAATTGGAAACGAGATTGAACACATATACGTTCTCCGACAGCTCGATCGCGTCCGTCCATCTATTGTCCTTGGATGACGTGATGCCCTCGATGTCGATCGGCGGTCCGACGCCGTCGGACATCTCCGAGGCTCCTTGGTTTCAAGCGGCTTTGCAGAACGACGGCAAGGGGGTCTGGATCCCTTCGACGGCGGATGGCCCGTCCGGCACGCTGACGTCGGTCGCGTTCGGGTATGCCCGCGTGATTAAAGATCAGGGCACGTTCAACGCCAGTTACGTCTACCTGATGGAGCTTCGCGAAAGCCGACTGCAAGAGGTCGTCGCAGGAGCGCTGGGCGAAGGGGCTCGGATGTATCTGCTGGACGCTTCGGGCAACGTCGTGTCTTCCGACGACAAAGCCGAGATCGGTACGCCGTTCGCGATCCCCTTGCAAGGCGACAGCGCCGCATTGGAAGAGACGATCGAAGGGCAAGAGATGCTCATCGCGCACAGCCAACTGACCGGCGGCTGGCGGTTGGTCGGCGTTCAGCCGTTCGCGCCTCTGGTCGCCGGCACGCAGACGATCTGGAACGTAACGATCGGCATGCTCGTCGCCGGCATCGTCGCCGCGATCGTGATCGGGTTCATGGTCGCCCGACAGATCGGCACGCCGCTGCGCCGCATGAGCGGGCTGATGAAGCAGGCCGAGGGCGGCGACTTAGCCGTACAGTCCCCATATGCGAAGCGCAGGGACGAGATCGGAACGCTGGCGACGGGCTTTAACGAGATGCTAGCGAACATCCGCGCGCTCGTCGAGGATTCGCACGCTTCGGTGCGGGACGTAATGAGCACGGCGGAGGAGCTCGGCGAAGCGTCCCGCCGAACGGCGACGTCGGCGAAGGAGATCGCCATCGCGACGGAGCAGATCGCCATCGGCGCCTCCAACGTGGCGGTCGAAGCCGAGAAGGTCACGGACGTGACGAGCGACATGGGCAGCAAGATGGCGACCACCGTCCAAGCGAACGAGCATATGGCTTCCGCCGCGGCGGACATTCGCGAGTCGAGCCGCCAAGGCGCGGAGTATATGCGCGAGCTGAGCGAGAAGACGGCCGAAACCGAGCAGCTAACGGTATCGATGGTAAGCAAGGTGGAAGAGCTGCAGAAGAGCACGGCGTCGATCCGCGATATTTTGGCGTTGTTGAACAACATCACGAAGCAGACGAATATTTTGTCGCTGAACGCGACGATCGAGGCGGCGCGCGCCGGAGAAGCCGGACGAGGCTTCATGGTGGTCGCGGACGAAATTCGCAAGCTCGCGGATCAATCGAAGCAGTCGATCGAGACGGTCGCCACGATTACGGACCGGATTCGCTCGGAGATCGAGGAGACGGTCGGCTTGATGGGTCGGGCGTATCCGCTGTTCCAAGAGCAGATCGCGTCGGTGAAGCAGTCGAACGAAATTTTCTTGTCGGTGAACGACCGGATGGCCGAATTCACGACGCAGCTCGACGCGGTGTCCGACGCGGTGCTGCAGCTCGAGACGACGCAGCGGACGTTGTCCGAAGCGATGTCGAGCGTCAGCGCGGTCGCCGAGGAGTCGTCGGCCACGACCGAGGAGGTCGCGAGCCTCAGCACGGACCAGCTGCAGGTCGGCGAGTCGCTCGTCGGGTTGGCGGGACGACTCGAGGACGTATCGAAGCGTCTTCGCGACACGCTGAATAAGTTCCGATTGTAATTTCGACACGACGTTCCACGCCGCCCTTGCGCTCGCAGGGGCGGCGTTTGCGCGACCGGGGCGATGCGTATACTGGGGATAAAGTCCTATTTTCTTCGGAAAATGTCCTCGGAGGTCGCGCCTTATGCGCTTGCATCGGTTATTTCACGTCTTGCTGGCGTTCACGCTCGGCATCGGCCTGCTCGCCGGCCGACTGCTCTGGCTGCAAACCTGGGGCGGCGCTGCCCCCAGGGGGAGCGCCGCGGCGGACGCGACGGCGATGTCCGTCCGCCAACGGGCGCAAGGCGTCACCTTGGATCCCGGACGCGGGCATATCGCCGATCGATCCGGCGAGCCGTTGACCGGCGTGACGGTGGAAGGGCTGCTGCTGCTGCCGGGGGGAGCGGAACGCCTGACGGAGTCCGAGCGGAGACAGCTGGCGCGCATCTTGAACGTCTCTCCGATGCGGCTGTCGGACGAATGGCGGAAGGCGGACCGGCCGACGTGGTGGAATCCGGGCGCCCGCGACGGGGGAGCTTCGCCCGCCCCGCTAACGCGGGAGCAGGCCGAGGCGATTCGCCGGCTTCGACTCGCCGGGGCGACGGTCGCTTCCGCGGTGAAGCGGTATCCGGAGGCGCGCATCGCGGCGCATCTCGTCGGCTTCGTCGCCGAGCAGCCGGAGCGGATGACGGCGTTATACGAGAAGCAGCTCGTCGACGGCCAGCTTTCGTTATCCACGCCGATCGGCGCCGCGGGCCTCGAGCTCGCGTTCGACAGGCTGCTGCATGGCGCGGGGGAATCGCGGATCGTGTCGTATATCGACGGCCATGGCGCGGGACTCGACGGACTCGGCGTCAAGACGGTCGGCTCGTCGAACCCGTATTATCCGCTGCGTTTGATCACTACCGTGGACGCGGCGGCGCAGCGGGCGGTCGAAGCCGCGGCGGACGCCGCCGGCTTGGACAAAGGCGCCGTGGTCGTCCTGGACGCGGCGACGTCCGACATCGTCGCGATGGCGAGCCGGCCGGCGTACGAAGCCGAGCGGCTGTCTCCGCAGGGAGACGACTGGGCCAATCGAGCGATTCGCGCCGTCGCGCCCGGCTCGATCATGAAGTCGTTCGTGGCCGCGGTGGCGCTGGAGGAGGGCGTCGTCCGACCCGACGAGACGTTCGATTGCGACGGCACGTACGGCCGTTATGGCCTAACCTGCTGGAAGGAGGGCGGGCACGGGCATATTACGTTCGCCGAGGCGCTTGCGGCGTCGTGCAACATCGCGTTCGCGGAGGTGGGCGAGCGGCTGGACGGGGAGACGCTTCAGCGGTATGCAGGCGCGCTAGGCGTGATCGGGACCGTCGGTTGGAAAGGCGTCTCCGACGTGGACGGCCGGCCGCTGTCTCAGCTGCCTGAGGAGCAGGCGAACCGTCTGTTCGCCGCGTCTCCCTCGGACGCCGACGGCGGCATCCTCGCCCAGACCGCGATCGGGCAGCGCGATACGCGCTGGACGCCGCTCGCGGCCGCCAATTGGATGGCGACGCTGGCCCGGGGCGGCGCGCCGGCTTCGCCGCGGGCGGCGGCGGAGCTGCGCTACGCGGACGGCCACGCCGTGGAGCGATACGCCGCGAAGGCGCTGCCGGGCGGGGCGGCCGCGATCTCGCCCCGAACGACGCGCTTGGTGCGCGGCATGCTCGAAGGCGTCGTGCAAAGCGGCACGGGCGCGTCGCTCCGGAACGCGTCGTGGCCGCTTGCGGGCAAGTCCGGCACGGCGGAGGCGACGGCGGGCGGCCGGGATGTCGTGCACCAGTGGTTCGCGGGCTACGGCCCGGTCGATCGGCCGCGGTACGCGGTCGCGGTGCTGGCGGAGAGCCGTCCGCTCGGTTCCGCGAACCGGGCGACGGCCGTGTTCAAGGCCGTTATGGAGGCGCTGGCGGCGCTCCCGGAGTAGGGGCGCCGCTTGGCATTGGAAAAGCAGTTATTTGCTGAAAACTGCCATTTCCAATGTTATAATAATCTTCATGCGGTTGAGTTACGCTAACGAGACCGCGGTCAAGGGAGAGTTCGGCTAGGGGGAACGTGGGTGAGCAATATTATATTGTACTTATTTTACTTTTTTACGTTTTACGCGTTTCTTCCGGGGATTATCAGCCGTTTGTTCGGCTTTCGCGTGTTTAAGCGGGGCTTGTCCGATACCGAAATCAGTCTGACGTTCGACGACGGGCCGGATCCGGAGCACACGCCTCGATTGCTCGATCTGCTGAAGAAGCATGACGTGAAGGCGACGTTCTTCGTCGTCGGCAAGCATGCGGAGGCGCAGCCCGACATCGTCGAAAGGATGCATCGCGAGGGGCATTCCATCGGCATCCATAACTATTCGCACCGGAGCAATTGGGTGATGCGGCCGAAGTCGGTGGCGCGCCATGTGCGGATGACGTCGGAGGCGATCGAGCGCATGACGGGCGAAAAGCCTAAGTTTTATCGGCCTCCGTGGGGCATTATGAATTTGTTCGACTTCGCGAGCCGCAGCCGCATGCAGGTCGTGCTTTGGTCGGCGATGCCCGGCGATTGGCGAGTTTCGACCGGCGCGAAGAAAATCGAGAACCGGATGATGAAGTCCCTTAAGGGCGGTGAGGTATACTTGCTGCACGATTGCGGCAACACGTTCGGAGCGGATCGGGAGGCGCCGCGCAACACGATCGAGGCGTTGGAGCGTTTCATCCCCGCCGCGCTGGAGCGAGGCTTCTCGTTCGTCCGAGTGGACGACCTGATGCAATCGACCGCGAAGGCGAAGTCGAAGGCGAAGCGGGAGGCCGGGCCGATCCGCAAGACGATCGTCGGCGCATGGCTGCTCTGGGAGCGGGCGTTCCACGCGCTGTTCCGGTTAGAGTCTGCGATCCCCGGCGATTCGAAGAGTTTCCTCTTCTATCGGGTGACGGCGTACCACGGCCAGACGGTGCCGCTTCCCGGTGGGGAGACGCTGCGATCCGGCGACAAAATCGTGGAGCTGCATATGAACAACGAGCTGCTATATGAGTTCGGCCGTAAAGCCAGATCGACGCTGCAGCTGGCGATCCAGCTCATTCGGGCGATGGAGCGCACGATGCCGCAATTGGCGGCTTCGGTGCTTCAACGCAGCGATGCTCCGAGCATCAAGGCGGTCGTCGGCACCTCGATGGTGAATCGGGGCGTAGAACAATTCGGATTTACGGTCGTGGAGTTGCCGAAGGGACTGTTCGCCTCCGCGACGAGACTGTACTTGAAATGTCTTCTTTCCGTTATTCATCCGCAAGGCAAAGACCGACTCGGAGAACGCTCGGAGATGCTGATCCCCAAGATGATCGCTCTATCTTCGACGGAGCTGATCCGCCGCTACGGCGAAGCGGTAAGCGAGGTCGCTGCGGGAGAGGTCGAAGCGACGAACGGGCATATGGCATAAGCGAAAGAGAACGAATAGAACCGTTGGGCGAAAGCCTGATGGTTCTTTTTTATATAACATTTCGTGTGAGTAAAGGAATCATGGGACATGATGTAGAACAATTTGGAAAATAAGTTGCCGATCATGGGGGCCGAGGAGGATTCGCGATGAAGCCGAAGTACGGGGCGGGCGTGTTGAAACAAGAGATCGTAAAAATATACAACTCCATTAATCAAGAAATTTTCGGCATCGGCATCAAATCTCAACGTATCGACATCGTCGGCGACAAAGTGTATATTTTCGCTACGCATAAGCGGATTCCCGCTCTGAAAATTCTCGATGCCGAACATCGCAGTCTCACGGCCAGCGTGGATATGCTCGTCATGGAGGCGAACAAACGGATGCTGAAGGATCAGCTCGAACGGCAGTTGGGACTCGAGGTGCTCTCGGTATTAAAGGATTACGATCCGAAGTCGGAAATATCCGGAACGATCATTATGTTTAAAGAATCCATCGAATGACGAGAAAACAATGGGAACAATACGTTAAATAATATAACGTAAATTTAAGAAAATAATACAATAAGCTTGACTACCACAAAACAAAGCGTTATATTATCTAACAACAAGGTAATGATTACCTTGCGAATAGGTAACCGACGTTGGCGATTGCAGGGGTTTCATCCTTCTGAAAATAGGAGAGACGGGATCTCAGCCGCAGCCACGCAATAAACCATAGCAGGTAATAGAGAACTCCGGCAGGAGAGCTTTAAAACCGCTGATTGTGACATATCTGGGGCATTCATGGCCCATGTATGCTCATGATTGTGCGGTTTTTTTGCATTCTTTGTTGCCTTACCGACGAGAGGTGAGAGCGAATGACCGTCGAACGGTCGGAAACCGATGTAACGAGCGTCTTGCAGGCGCTGAATCACATTTCCAGAGGAAGGATGGTGATGGATTGGAACGAGGTTACCTCGGGATCGAACCCGTATGTCGTGACGAAAACGTCGAACATTCCGGGCAAGAGCGTCATAGAAATTCCCGGCCTCATCTTCGGCGACAAGCGGAAGCGGGTATCGCGGATCGGCGTCGGAATGACGCTGACGGAGTCGATGATCGAGCTGGCCTCCGCGCTTCGGTTGGATGTGCTGGTCGTACATCATCCGGTTGCGGAAGCGGCTAACTCGGGAGGCGTGCCGTTCGCCGATTATTTGCCGTTGTACGGTCTGTCCATTATCGAAATGCACGAGGCGTTTCACGGTTTGCATCCCGGTCTCACTTTCCTTCACGGACATCGGAAGTTGAAGACCGACACCTCGTTCGGCGGCATCCCCGGCAATGTGCTTCATAAAGGGGTCGCGTTCGAGGAGGTTCGGACGGCCGGAGATATTTTGAACCGGATCGGGGAGTGGATGGGCAGGGAGATCGATCGCGATCTGTTGGAGGCCGAAAGGGCGATCAGGGGAGAGTCGGCATTGGAAGAAGCGACGCTCTCCAATCCGGCAAAGCTGCTGAGCGGGACGCCGGACAGTCCGGTGAAGCATGTGCTTCATTTCTTCCCGCACACCGGCTTTTCCTTAGAGCATCTGGAATCGGCGCTCGCGATGTACCCGGAAACCGACACGATTATCGTCAGCATCAGCCGGGTTCGGGAAGATCACGAGTTCGTTAAGCTGGCTCGGCGAAGAGGTCTGACTTTCATCGTCGGTAACCCCCATTCCGTAGAAATCTGGGAGAATGGGCTGCCGCTGGCCTACGCCTTGGAGATGCTGCTGCCGCAGACGGAGGTCGTCTTGTTGCGGGAGCGCATGACGGCCGTGCCGCTTCGGAATATCGGTCATGCCAAGATGGTGGAGTACGGCAAGGCGATCGCGGAGACGCATCTCGTCTCCGGCGTCAGTCGAGCCGTGTACATATAAACAATTATTGGGAGGAAGAGAACCATGGGGAAGAGAATTCGAACCGCAATCGCTGTACTGTCGGCAACGCTGCTTGTATTAACCGCCTGTGCGTCTGCGGAGCCGACGACGAGCTCAAGTCAACCGCCCGCCGCCGAACCCGCGGCCGAAGCGCCCGCGGAAACGCCCGCAGAAGAGCCGAAGGCGGAGGCGCCGAAGGAGCCGGTGACCGTACGCTTCTCGGAGGTCATCCGCTCCATCTTCTATGCGCCGCACTATGCGGCGATGTCGCAGGGCTTCTTCGAGGAAGAGGGCATCGTCGTCGACATGAATACGGCGCAAGGCTCGGATAAAGGGGCTGCCGCCCTTATTGCGGGCGTCGCGGATATTTCGCTCGTCGGCCCGGAGACGGCGATCTATATCTATAATCAAAAGGGCGACAAGACGCTGAAAATTTTCCATCAGCTGACGATGAAGGACGGGTCCTTCTTGCTCTCTCGCGAAAAGCTGGATTCCTTCGAGTGGAGCGATCTGGAAGGGAAATCGGTCTTGGGCTGGCGCCCGGGAAGCGCGCCGCAGATGGTCATGAATTCGAAGCTGATCCAGGAGAACATCGCCGCCGAAGTCATCACGAACGTGGCTTCCCCGGCGATGGCGGGAGCATTCGCCAGCGGTCAAGGCGATTTCATTCAGCTGTTCGAGCCGGTCGCCTCCACGTTGGAGAAGGAAGGAAAAGCGTATTACGTAGCCTCTATGGGCGAGTCGTTCGGCGCCTTCCCGGAGACGTCCTACGTGGCGACGTCCGATTATATCAGAGACAATCCCGAGGTCGTTCAAGGCTTCGTCAATGCGGTGGCGAAAGGCGCGGCTTGGCTGAAAACGGCTTCCAAGGAAGACATCTCCGCGGCGCTGATGCCGTTCTTCGAAGGGACGCCCGAGGATTTGATCCTTCAATCCGTCGAGCGGTACATGGCCCAAGACACTTGGCCGGCGAAGCCGGAGCTGACGCCGGAAGCGTTCGAGACGCTCCAGAGCGTCCTAATCGAGAACGGCGTTCTGAAGCCGGAAGAAAAAATCGCGGACATGGGCGAAGTCGTCGACATGACGTTCGTAAACGCTATGAAGGAGTGATCCGATGGCGCAAATCGAGTTGAGGGACATCAGTTTACACTATTTTACGACGAAGCAGGAGACGGAAGCGCTGCGGGATATTCAGTTATCCGTCGAAGCCGGAGAATTCATTAGCATCGTGGGACCGAGCGGCTGCGGGAAGAGCACGCTGCTCTCCCTCGTCTCCGGCATGATCCGGCCGACGAAGGGGAAGGTGCTGATCGACGGGACGGAGGTATCCGGCGTATCGCCGAAGGTCGGTTACATGCTGCAGCACGACCATCTGTTCGAGTGGCGAGACGTGTTGAGCAACTTGCTCGTCGGAGCGGAGGTACGACGGATGGACTTGAAGAAGGCCGAACGGAAGGCGCTCGAGCTGCTTGGCCGGTATGGGCTCGACGGCTTCGCCCGTCACAATCCCGCTCAACTGTCGGGCGGAATGCGCCAGCGGGTCGCGCTCATTCGCACCCTCGTGACGGAGCCGGACATCCTGCTGCTCGACGAACCGTTCTCGGCGTTGGATTACCAAACCCGCCTGTCGCTGTCCGATGAAATCTTCAACATTATCAAAGATCAGGGAAAGACGGCCGTGCTCGTTACGCACGATATTTCGGAAGCGATCGGAATGGGGGATCGCGTGATGGTCATGTCGAAGCGCCCAAGTACGATATCTTCGATCTATTCGATCCGGTTCGACGAGGGCGAAGGCCTGCCGCCTTGGCGCAAACGGAGCGCGGCCCGGTACAACCAATATTTCAACGAAATATGGAGGGAGCTGGAGGGTCATGTCGTCTCTGCCGGTTAGCGAGCCGAACGTTACCGCCGAAGCCGTCCGGAAGCCGTCCGCATCGCCGCAATATGAAGCGTATCTCCGAACGCAGAAGCGGAATCAAAGGGCGATCCGACTCGCTCGATTGGCCGTATTCGCCGTGCTGTTGGCGTTATGGGAGCTGGCTGCGGAGCGGCGTTGGGTCGATCCGATGCTGACGAGTCAGCCGTCGAGGCTAATGAGGTCGTTCCAGGAGTTAGCGTTCGAGGGCTCGCTGTTCCATCATACATGGGTGACGAGTCTGGAGACGATGATCGGCATCGCCGTCTCGATGGTTCTCGGGTCGGCGATCGCGGTCGTCTTTTGGTGGTCGACGTTCGCTTCCAAAGTTTTGGAGCCGTACGTCGTCGTGCTGAACGCGCTCCCGAAGGTCGCCCTCGGCCCGATCTTTTATATCTGGCTTGGCGATCGGTTTTCCGTATACGGCATGGCGATCGCGATTTCCATCATCGTCACGATCATGATGATCGAAAGCGGCTTTAAGGAGATCAGCCGAACGAAGCTAAAGCTGATGGAATCGCTCGGAGCGAGTCGATTCCAGATGCTGCGGATGGTTTTGCTGCCCGCAAGCGTGCCGAACGTGATTGCGACGCTGAAAGTGAATGTCGGTCTTACGCTGGTCGGGGTCGTGATGGGCGAATTTCTGTCGTCGAAGGCGGGGCTCGGGTATTTGATCATCTACGGCGGCCAGGTGTTTCAGATGGACCTCGTCATGGTCAGCATTATGATGCTCGCGCTGCTGTCCGTGCTGCTGTACGGCATCGTAACGATCGCGGGACATTACGCTCTCAAGAAAAATCATTTCGAAACCTAAGGCGTCATCGTTCCTTGGACGAAAGGAGTTATGCGACATGACGACGGCGTATCGGTTGACGGAAATGACTTGGCCTGAGGTGAAAGAGGCGTTGCGAACGGTTCGTATCGCCGTCATCCCGCTCGGCGCTCATGAGCAGCACGGCCCTCACATGAACGAGAGCTGCGATGCGGTGCTGGCGGAGGAGATGGCGGTACGGCTCGCGGCGAAGCTGTTTCCGGTCGCGATCGTCACGCCTACGATCAATATGGGTGTCTCGCCTCATCATCTTCATTTTCCCGGAACGATTTCGCTGCAGCCGTCTACGCTGATCGCCGTGCTGCGGGACATGGTCCATTCGCTGAAGCGGCACGGTATCGAAAACGTGCTCGTGCTGAACGCGCACGGCGGCAACCAAAACACGCTCGCGGTCGCGGCCGAGACGATTACGCAAGAACTTGGCATACGCTTCTACTACGCCAAGACGACAGCCTCCGCCAAAGACGTGATGGATCGCACGATTTCTTCGAAGCTGTACGGACACAGCTGCGAACGGGAAGTGTCCGAAGCGCTCTATTTGGCGCCGCGCCTCGTGCGGGAAGATCGCTTGGAGAAGGGCGACATCCAAGAAGGGCGCTGGCGCAAGCTGCGCCCGGGCAGTCCGCTTCAAGGCTTCTATTATTACGAAGAGATGACCCGCAACGGGTGCATCGGAGACGCCACCCAAGCGAGTCGCGCCATCGGCGAGGAAATCGTCGAAACCGCGTTGGTTCGGTTGGCCGAGGCGGTACGGGAAGTGTTGTAGCTATGAAGTCGGCGCTGTTCCTCGCCGCGATCGCCGCGTATCTATTTCAAACCTTGTTTCCGCGGCTGCCGCTCGATGGAGTCGTCTCCGCAATATGCGCACTTATCGTCGTCGTCGTCTTCTTCTCCATTAAGCCGTTCGTTCGGATTCTCGGCGGGTCGTTCTTAGCGATCGGTTGCGCGTTGTTCGCGGCGTACGGCGCTTCTTGGGACAGCTATCTGCTGTCGTTCGGAAGCATGTTGGACATCTTGAGCCTGTTCGCGCTCGTGCCGTTCGTCGCGATTCCGATTCAGCTCGGACGATACGCCGACCGGGTGCGGACGATCATTCGACGCCGCGTTCGCCATTCCGGCGCGCTGTATGCGATCACGTCCGCGATGTCGTACTCGTTCAGCTCGTTCATGAGCGTGGCGGCGTTGCCGATGGTGTATCACACGATTCGTTCCTCCGTCGATCTGTATCCGATCGCGTATAAGGAGCGATTTCTCAGTCGGGCCGTGACCCATGGCTTCGCCATGCCGCTCGTCTGGACGCCGGTAACCCCGATGGTGGGGATGGTCGTCGAGATGACGGGGGCAAGGTGGACCGCCTTATTGCCGATCGTCATTCCTTTAAGCGTCCTAGGGCTCGTGTTGGACGGGGTGACGGGGCTTTGGCTCTCGAACCGCAGAAGACGGCAAATCGAACGGGAGGCTATGCAGGAAATGGCGGCCGCCCGCGAAAGCGGAGCGGAAGGCGACACCGAAGAGACGAGAGGGAAGCACCCGGTCCAAGTTCTCGTCGTCATTTTCGCCTTCAATCTTGTCATATCCGCCTTAGAACACTATACCGACTTGAGCTTTCTCGTGCTCGTGACGCTTGCCGTTATCCCGTTCGCGTTCGTATGGGCGGCTCTCATCGGGAAGACGCGCGAGTTCGCGGCTCGCGGAAGAGCAGCGTTGCCGGATCAGCTCTTGAAAATGAAGGATCAGTTCTTCGTCTTTTTAAGCGCCGGGTTCATGATCGCGGCGTTCCAGGCGACGGGAGCCGACCGCGTCGTCAGCCTTCGGCTGAACGAATTCAAGGACATTGTCGGACCGGAGCTGTTTCTTTGTTTGATTCCGCTGCTGCCTTTCGTCCTAGCGTTCGTCGGCATACATCCGGCGGTCGCGTTGGCGATTGCGGCGGGCTCGCTCCAACCGGATACGCTCGGCATTCCCGTCGAGCCGATCGCGGTGGCGATGCTGCTCGGAGCGGCCGGATCGTTCCTCGTAGGGCCATACAACGCTACGATCGCCATTATGTCGAGCCTGGTCGATCGCAGCACGTACCGAGTATCGAATTGGAATCTTCCGTTCGCTTCGGTCTTTCTGCTCCTGAGCATGATCGCTTTATTCTTTATTCAATAAATGGTATACAATATACGAAATTTCAATATTCTGAATTAATCCATTCAATATTCGAGAGGAGCGTTTTCCCGATGACACTTATCGCAACGAAGCCGCAATTTATGAACAAAGAGGAATTTCGCCGCGCACTGGAGCAAGCCATCGAAGGAAATGCCGTAGCGAAGGCGCCTTTCACGACGATGTGGGCGAACGGAGAGCTGCAGAAGGAACATTTCGCCCGGTGGGTTGAGCAGCATTACGCATATGTCGGTCCCTTCGCGGAATATTTGGCTTACATCTACGCGAATTGTCCTCATGAGGACGCTAGAGACTTCTTGCTCCAAAACATGTGGGAGGAGGAGCTCGGCGGCGATCGTCACACGGATTTGCTCATCCGCTTCGGGGAGGCGTGCGGGACGACGCGGGAGCGCATCGTCGGTATGAAGGAACTGCTTCCGGAAACGATCGGTCTCCAATCGTGGTGTTACCGAATGGCATTCAAAGAAAATTACTTGTACGCGACGGCCGCGCTCGTCGTCGGATTGGAGTCGCAGGTGCCTGCGATTTACCGCCGTCAGACGCCGACGCTGCGCGAAAAATACGGCTTTACGGACGAGGAAGTGGAATTCTTCGATCTCCATATCGTCTCCGATGAAATTCACGGCGAACGAGGATATCAGATCGTGCTTGAATATGCGAAGACGGCCGAAGAGCAGCAGCGCTGCATCCAGATCGTCGAAGAAGCGACCAAGATGCGGAGAATGTACATCGCGGCGATTTCCCGGGAGTTCGTCGGCAAATAAGCCCCGGAACTTTGAATGGCGAAAAGGAGGACCAACCGAGATGACGGTCGATACGTCCGTGCGTACGTACAAAAACCTCATTAACGGAGAGTGGGTCGCCTCGGCCGGCGGTCTCACCTTCGACAGCGTCAATCCGGCGGACGTCTCCGACGCGGTCGGTCGATTCCAAGCCTCGATCGCGGAGGACGCGGTCGCCGCGATCGAAGCGGCCGAGAACGCGTTCGAGTCGTGGAAGTCGGTCGCCCCGAGCAAGCGCGCCGAGATGATGAACAGGGCGGCGGACTTGCTGGAGGCGAATCTTGAAGCGTATGCGGCGGAGCTGACGAGAGAAGAGGGCAAGCCGCTTGCGAGCAGCCGGATGGAGGTGAAGCGCTCGGCGCAGACGCTGCGGTATTACGCTTACGAAGGGTTGAATGTGTCCGGCGACACGCTGCCTTCGGACGATCCGACGACGTTCGTCTATACGAAGAAAGAGCCGTTGGGCGTCGTGACGGTCATTACGCCATGGAATTTCCCGATCTCGATTCCTGCGCGGAAGATCGCCCCGGCGCTCGTCACCGGCAACACGGTCGTCTTTAAGCCCGCGTCGGATACGCCGCTGATCGCGTTCCGGCTCGTCGAAGCGCTGCAGGAAGCCGGACTTCCGCCAGGCGTGCTGAACTTCGTCACCGGCCCGGCTTCGAAGACGGGCGCTCCGCTCGTCGCGCATCCGGCCGTGAGGGCGGTCACCTTCACGGGATCGACGTCCGCCGGCGAAGCGATTCACCGATCGGTGCGGCTATCGACGCGCGTTCAACTCGAGCTAGGCGGCAAAAATCCGCTCGTCGTGCTGGAGGACGCCGACCTCGAATACGCCGCGGAGCTCGCCGTCAAGGGCGGCTTCGAATTGACGGGCCAGGCGTGCACGGGCACGAGCCGCGTCATCGTCCTGGACGCGGTGCACGACGCGTTCGTCGAGAAGCTGGTCGCGAAGGCGAGAGCGCTGAAGATCGGCAACGGGCTGACGCCCGGTACCGAGGTAGGACCGCTGGCGAACGCGAGTCAGCTCGATACCGTGCTGAGTTACGTAGCGTTCGGCGAGGAAGAGGGAGCCGAGCTTGTCTGCGGCGGCGAACGGCTGACCGAAGGGGAATACGCATCCGGCTATTACGTAACGCCGGCCGTGTTTACCGGCGTGAAGCCGGCGATGCGCATCGCCCGGGAGGAGATTTTCGGACCGGTCATCGCGGTCCTCCGGGCGAACGGCTTCGAAGACGCGGTTCGGATCGCGAACGACGTCGAATACGGTCTGTCCGCTTCGATCTGCACGACGGACGAAGCGCGGATGCGGTATTTCGTCGAACACAGCCAATCCGGAATGGTGAAAATCAACCGCCCTACGACGGGCAACGCCTATAACGCCCCGTTCGGCGGTTTGAAGATGTCCAGCACCGGGACTTTCCGCGAGTCGGGTCGCGCGGCGCTCGAGTTTTATACGCAGGTAAAGACGGTATACCACGGAGCAATGCCGATCGGGGCACGCCGCTGACAGCATTCCGTTCATCGGCGGCAAGCAAGATAGGAGGAGGTAACGAATGAGATCTGTCCTAAAGCTGGAGCTGGAAGAAGCGAAAGCGATGATCGAAGCGGCGAAGCGGGCCGCGGCGGAGGCGAAGGCGCTCGAGACGATCTGCATCGTCGACGACGGAGGCTACGTCGTCGCGATGGAGCGGATGAACGGCGCGCGGATTACCGGACCGGAGATCGCCGTGGCGAAGGCGTTCACCGCGAGCGGGCACAAGCGCTCCACGCATCTGTTCAATCAGCCGGGCGGTCCGGCGACCACGACCGGGGAAGCGTTCGGCATCCACGCCATGATGCCCGGGAAGTTTGCGATTTTCGTCGGCGGCTTCCCGATCGTCGTCAACGGCGAGGTCGTCGGCGGAGTCGGCGTCAGCGGCGGGAACGGCGAACAGGACACGGCGGTCGGCACGGCCGCCCTGCGCGCGCTGCAAGAGGCGCTCGGCCCCGAATACGAGGTCGCGACGCAGGCGGATATTAAGAAATAACGGCGGGGGGCCCCCTTTTCCATGAGTGTTGAACCCGGCTAATCGATGAATTACACTGAGAGAAACACTCATCGGGGGTATACCAAATGCCGGATTTGCAGGAGCTCGTATGGAGGGACGAAGAACTAAGTCCGATCCGCGACAAAGTGTACCAATATATTAAGCAAGCCATCGTGCAAGGCGTTTATAAATCCGGAGAGCGCATCGTCGAGCGGGAGCTCGCGGATCGGCTGAACGTCAGCCGAACGCCGATCCGCGAGGCGCTCTTCCGATTGGAATCTCAAGGCTTCGTTAAGACGATGCCGCGCAAAGGCGTCGTCGTATCGAAGCTTTCCACGGAGGAAATCGTGGAAATCTTCACGATTCTGGCCTCGCTGGAGAGCTTAACGATGAAGCTGGCGGCGCAGAAGGCCGAGCCCGGCGAACGCGAAGAGCTGTCCCGGTTTATCGCGGAGCTGGATACGGCGCTTGCGTCGGACGGCGGCCTCGAGGAATGCCGCAAGGCGCATTTCGTCATCCACGACGTCGTATGCCGCGCGGCGCGCAGTCCGCGGCTGACGCAAATGCTGGACGGCTTGTCCGATTATATCCGCGCGTTCGCGAACGTCGGGTACGAGCTTCCCGGCCGGCTTCGGAAAGCGACGGAGGAGCATCGGGATCTCGCGAGAGCGGTGCGGGACGGCGAGGCGGAGCTTGCGGAGAACCTTACGAAAATTCATTTGGATCAATCCAAAAAGGCGTATTTGGAAGCGTTGATTAAGAAGTAACCCGACAGGGTTCGTCGGAGGTCGGAGGGTTTGGTCGTATGCCGTATGTGACGTTACGCCGGAACGGTCAAGTGTACCGGCAGGAGGTGAACGCCGGCAGCAACCTTGTCGTGCTCGCCGGGATCAGGAAGTTCCCATATCTTAACTATGGATGCGGAATGGGCAAGTGCACGAAGTGCGCCGTCGAGGTCGTCGCCGGAGGCGACCGGCTGACGGAACCGAATTGGAAGGAACGGAAGATGTTAGGCGATAAGCTGGTCGCCGGTTACCGGTTGGCATGCCAGCTCCATATTTCCGACGATATCGAAATCAAACAAGATTCATAATATTCGATGCACTGTAAAGGAGGAGAACGAAATGAGCGAATTCATCCTGCTGTCGACGACCGATCGGTACCGAACCGTCGTCGACAATCCTTGTCTCGAGAAGGTAGCCGATTACGAATACTATTTTTTCGGCAAAAAGAAGACGACGTTCACCATTTGTAAAATCAAGCACCCCGAGAATGCGCGCATCGTGATCCAAGGCGTAGGCGAGGTGTTTCCCGACAATAGCATTCCATTGAAGGTGTTCCCGAAGTTCGACACGCCGGAGGAGATCGTGAGAGAAATCTTGGAGCTCGATATCGACGAGGAGAGCAAAGTCGTAAAGGCGGGATAATTCCAAAGGAGGCAAGCGCGCGGCTATGTTCCGCTGGCTTGCCTTTTTTTTCGGAGGGGGAGCGTCGGATGCGAGCGGAGCGCTGCGCCAAGGCCCCCTGGTTCCTACACCCGAGGGCCTTGCACCTCTTTCGGATTATCCGACCTGTGCGGCGTCGTTCGACCGTTGCCTTGCCTCTTCGCCCCAAGCGATCGTTACGTCGCCGGCGACGAACGTCTGGCAGGCAAGCCGGAAGCCTTGCTCGATTCTTTCCTGGCCGAGGCGGTCGATTTCCTTCTTCATTACTTTGCTTAAGGTGTCGCGGCCTTCCACGACGAATACCTTGCAGGTTCCGCAGAGTCCGCCCCCGCACTTATAGGGAACGGCCCCCTCGTATCGGATGGAGGCGCGCAGCAGATTGGCGTCCCGATCGACCTCGATCGACTTCCCGGAAGTAACAAAACGCACCGTCGGCATAAGGATCCCTCCTCATCAGAATAGCTCGAGTATAGCATATGGGCTTGGTTTTTGGTATACCAAATACAATATTATAAAAGATAGGAATAGGGAGGCGAACGCGGATGATCCGCATAGGCATTATCGGGTACGGCACGATCGGAGAGGACGTCGCGGAGGCCGTTCGCGCGGGGAAGGCCGGAGACGCGTCCGTCGCTTCCGTCCTTGTCAGGGATAAGAGGAAATACGTAGAACAAGGAAGAAATCGCCCGTTCGACTTCATCGACGATCCGGACACGTTCTTCCTCCGAGATCATGACGTGGTCGTAGAGTGCGCAGGGCACGAAGCGGTGCGCATGTACGGGGAAGCGGCGCTGCGCAGCGGAGCCGACTTG
The DNA here is from genome assembly GCF_005765165.1 of Paenibacillus antri. Lineage (NCBI taxonomy): Bacteria > Bacillati > Bacillota > Bacilli > Caryophanales > Paenibacillaceae > Paenibacillus > Paenibacillus antri. The sequence continues at coordinate 378,169 of NZ_VCIW01000002.1, forward strand.
ATGGTCGTCAGCGTCGGCGCTTTCGCGGAGGACGGACTGCTTCGCCGGCTCGTCGCGAAGGCGGCCGAAGCGGGTCGGAAAATCATTGTACCGTCCGCCGCGATCGGAGGGCTGGATCGAATCGCGGCCGGCAGCGTCGGACCGATGGAAGAGGTGACGCTCACGACGCGAAAGCCGCCGAAGGCATGGTACGGCACGGTCATAGAGAGGCAAGTGGATCTTGCCGGCTTGTCCGAACCGTACCTTGCGTTCGAAGGCGCGGCCCGGGACGCGGCGAAGCGGTTTCCGGAGAGCGTCAACGTCTCCGCAGCGCTCAGCTTGGCCGGCATCGGCTTCGACGCGACGAAGGTGAAGGTGTTCGCCGATCCGACCATCGAACATAACACCCATGAAATCGCGGCCCAAGGGTTGTTCGGACGCATCCGACTAGAGATTCGAAATACGCCGTCCGATCGAAATCCGAAGACCGGTTATATCGTAGCGATGAGCGTCGTCAAAAACATTAAGGATCGGACAAGCCCGTTCGTCATCGGTACGTAGGTTGTCATTCGAACCGAATGAACACTTCCTCGAACCGTTCGTTCGAAGGCCGTTTCATCAGTTTGACCTGCAGCACTCCGTCCTTGAACAGAGCGCGCGCCGTATCCGAGTATACGAGCGCCGGCAAAGCTACCGTCTGTTTCGCGCCGTTCGGCAGCCCTTCGATCCGAAGCCGCTGGACGGCCGCATAGACGCGCAGCTGCCGCGGCTTGATCCGCTCCGGCACGACGAACCGGACGATGATGTGACGATGCGTCTGGAACAGCTCGTACGAAAGCGGCTTGCCGACGCCGGAGGAGCGGGGGGCCTTACCCGAAACCTTCTCTTGCTGTCGTTCCGGCGCGGCCAGCGCCTCCTTCAAGATGCCGTCCACGTATTCGGTCACCCAGCGGAAGTCGTCCTGCGGGGCGCCGAACGACAGGCTGTCCTGCATCCACTTTTTGAACGTGTCCCAGCTCTCCTTGTTCCATTGGCCTTCGCTCACGATCCGTTCCTCCTTCCGCCGCCGCTCGATGTCGTTGGTTCAGTATATGGGGGCGATGCTGGGTAGGTGACCCGATTTGCAGGATTGCCGCGCGAACCGTCGGTAGGCACCTCCGGGCGGATCCCCACATATGATGCGGTATATTCCGGCGGGGAGGGTGTCGACCCATGCCATCGATTGTAGGCAACGTGAAAATTGTGACCGTCGGGCCGAGCTCGATCGTAAACTTCGGGGACACGTACCAGATGAGCCCCCACAGCACGTCCAAAACGTTCGCAGGCGCGGGGTCGTTCGTCACGGGCGACTTGTCCGGCACGCGTCAGCTGATCAGCAGCACCAACACGAACGACGCGGACATCGCCGATTCGAACAGCAGCGGCGATCAAGGCGGGGTGATCGGCGCGTGAATTGGACGGTACATCAGAGCATCGTCATTCATCAGCTTCGCGTCGAGAACGTCTCCAACTCTTCGGTGATCCAGATCGGAACGTCGGGGCAAATCAGCTCATTGTCCAATCTATATAACACGGGCGGGTTCACCGAACCGGCGCCGGAGCCGCTCGGCACCCAGACGGGACCGATCGTGCCCTTGCCGTCGCCCGCGCCGGGGGCGCGGTAAGCCGATTATCCCGCCTTCCTCCCGCATATACATAGGGGGACGGAGGAGGGGTGTTTACCGTGGACGCCAGACAATGGGCGGAACAGCTGGCAAGGCTGCACGCCGAAAATGTGGAATTGAACGATCGAGTGCGCCGGCTGACGGAGCGACTGGAGCGACTGGAGGACGAAGTCGATCGGTTGAAACGGAAGCCGGCGCCGACGATCGAGCGCATCGAATATCGATTCGATCAGCTGAAGATCGATACGCTGCAAGGCACGCTTCATATCGGCGTCCGTCCGGAGGACGCCGCGGGGGAGCCGATCTGGTCGCTGGGCGAAGCGGCCGTTCCCGAACCGACGATCGTGACGGGCGCGGCGCCGTCGCCGCCGTCGCCCTTCCTCGACATTCGCGGCGCGGTGCACCGTCACTTGGACGAAGCGGTTCCCCCGCTTTTGATCCGATTATGCGAGGCCGCGGAATACGATATCGATCCGGAGGAGATCGACCGCGTCGTCGCGGATCTTCGCGCGCAAGTCGACGCCCGGATCGCTCATTATATGAAATTGTCGGAATACGACGCTACCCGGGAGCCGGCCGCGTTCGAAGCGTCCGTGACGCGCCTTACGATCCGCGACGTCGATACGGCGATCCGGAACTTCGTCTCGGGCAAGCGTCCGCCCCCGATCGATGAGGAGGAGAAAGGCCAATGATTCACATGACCGTCGCGAACCGAGGGGTGTCCGTCGGTTCGATTCGCGTCGTCGGCTTGGCGAGCGCCTCTGTGCTGCTCGTCGGCGACGTCCAGACGATTCGCAATTCCAGTATTTTCGATACGCCGCCCGAATCGGTCATCGTCGGGCCGCTGCAGCCGCTGCCGCCGGAGACGGCATCCGAGGCGGCGGGAGAAACGGGGGAAGAAGACGCGGGAGAACCGCCCGCGCCATGAACGGACGACCGCGAACTTCCGTAGTCGGGGAGCTGTTCGTCGCAAGCGTCGCTCTCTCGAGCATCGTCTTGATCGGCGACGGACGCATCGGGAACAGCCGCGCCCGCGCGATCGCCGTCAAACGGGAATACCCGATCTATAGGGGCGACGAGGGGAGCTTCGAACGCTATGCGCTGTTCCGCGCAGCGATCCCCGAGCCGCCGACGCTGTTTCCCGCCGATATTCGGTTCGTCCCCGAACGGACGAGAATCGTCGTCGGCCGCATCGACGTCTTGGCGGCGTCGAGCTCGGCCATCATACAGATCGGCTCGAACGGCGATCTGGCGAACGAATCGCGTCAGAAGCAATTCCGCCAGCTGCTGCCCGAGTCGGCGGCCGCGCAAGACTGACGAATAAGGTTCGGTCCCGATTGGGAACGCTACCCGAAAAAGGCAAAGTTGGCGGATGTTATGAAACGAAAGAAAATGCACTCCTTCTTCAAGCAAGTCAAGCGGGCGATGTTCGATCCGGCCGCCGGGACCGATCGCTTCAGCTTGGGAGAACGTTCGTCGCCGCATCTCGATTCGACTCGGCTGCGGGACCCGCCCGAAGATCCGCCCGACTTGACCGGCGATCCGGCGAAGGACGCCGAAGCGCTGCAATCGCTGTTCGGCGCGCCGCGCAACGGCGACTTCCTCTCGTCGGAAATCCGGCTCACGAATCGGAGCGGACAGTCGTTCTCCGTCCGCCTATTGTTCCTTCGCGGCATGACGGACAACCGGAAGATCGACGACAAGATCGTCCGTCCGCTGCTGGAGGCCGCGCTGCAGACGGACCGCGTGAAGCCGGAGACGTTGGCAGACTTCCTCGTGCACGCGACCCCGACAGCGACGGCGACGTCTCATGCGCGCATTAAGGAAGCGATATTGGACGGAGCGGTCGCCATTTTGACCCCGGGCGTAAGGCGAGCCGTTCTGGTGCAGGCCACGAAGGTCGAGCATCGGGCCGTCGGGGACGCCAAGACGGAGCTCGTCATTCGCGGCCCGCACGAAGGGTTCGTCGAATCGCTCGAGACGAACATCTCGCTCGTCCGCAAGATCCTCCGCTCCGAGAATTTGGTTACGGAATACGTTCCGCTACAGGAGTTTTACCAAACGAAAGCCGCCGTCATGTATTTATCCGATCTTGCGAACGAGAAGCTCGTCGAAGAGGTAAAACTTAGGTTGGAAGGGATCAAGATGGAGTCGATCGCGAATACGCTCGTCCTCCAGCAGCTGTTGGAGGACAAGCCCAATTCGCTCATTCCGACGCTGTCGGTCACCGAACGGCCGGATCGGGCGTCGGGCGCGATCATCGACGGCGGCGTCATCGTGTTGTCGGGGCACGCGCCCTTCGCGATTCTATGCCCGACGACGTTATGGACGCTGTTCCACACGTCGGAGGAAATTTACACGCGCACGGCGTACGCGAATTTCGTGCGGTTCGTACGCCTGTTCGCGACGTTCTTCGCGTTGTTCGCGCCAGGCGTGTATATCGCGCTCGTCAACTTCCAGCCGGAGATGCTCCCGACCGACCTGATGTTCCATATCGCGGGCAACCGCGAACTGCTTCCTTTTCCCACCCTAGTCGAGATCTTGTTGATGGAATTGGCGTTCGAGCTGATCCGAGAGGCGGGAATTCGCATTCCGTCGGTCATCGGATCGACGATCGGGATCGTCGGCGCGCTGATCTTGGGACAAGCGGCCGTGCAGGCGAACCTTGTATCGCCGCTGCTCGTCATCCTCGTGTCGATTACCGGTCTCGGGTCGTTCGCGGTGCCGAATCAGGACCTGGCATACGCCGTCAGACTCGGACGATTTCTCTTCCTGTTCCTCGGATCGCTGCTCGGCTTCTTCGGCATCTCGCTCGGCGTCGTGTTCATGTTGGGCCATATGGTGTCGCTGCAATCGTTCGGCGTGCCGTTCCTCGCGCCGCTGTACCCGCATATGAGCTCGAACCGCGACTTCATCTTCCGCAAGCAGCTGTGGAAGCAGGAAGAATACGGTCAGTTCACGCGGCCGAAGAAGCTGCGTCGCGTGCGGGGGGCGATCCGGGTGTGGAAGAACCTCTGGGAGGACCGCTCGCCATGACGGTAAGGGACGGGCATATCGGATATCGGGAATGGGCGGCGTTCGTGCTGATGGCGACGGGGGCGAAAATTTTAAATCCGTCGTCCGTCGTGCTTACCCAGTACGGGAAGGAAGCGACTTGGATGTTGTCGTTCGCGGCCGGCGCGGTGAACTTCGCGTTCTTGTTCCTCGTGATTCGATATATGCGGTCCTATCCGGGGAAAGGGCTGCTCGACGTCATCGCCGAACGGTCGGGCCGATGGCTCGCGAAGGGGTACGCCTTCGCGCTCTGCATCGGTATGACAGGGAACGGCTTTATCAATCTGCGGCTGCTCGTCGACCAAGCGAAGATCGTCACGCTGCCGCAAACGCCGGTCTCGGTCATGATGATTTGCTCGTTGCTTCTAGCCGTCTACTTGGCATACAAGGGCATCGAGACGCTTTCCCGCCTCAGCCGGGTGCTTCTGCCCTGGTTGTTCGGCGCGATCGTCTCCGTCGCGGTGCTGATGATGAACCGATATAACGTCCATCTGCTCGCCCCTTGGTTCGGGCCGGGACTGCCTCAGGTCGCTTGGGACGGAGCGCGTCACGCGCTGTACTACGGCGAGCCGTTCGCGTTGACGACGCTGGCGTTGTTCGTTCGGACGCAGGGCGATTTCCGGCGAGGGTTGTGGAGGGGGACGTTCTATGCGCTGGCCGCGGCCACGCTGGTCATCATGGAGGTGCAGCTCATTCTCGGCAGCCCCGGCTCGGAACGGATCGCCTTCCCGTATTTGGAGCTGTCGAGGATGATCTACCTCAATCGATTCGTACAGCATCTGGAGGGCGTGTACTCCGCCATCTGGCTGTTGATCGCCTTTACGCAAATCGCGATCGACTTGTATCTCGCGACCTTTTTGTTTTCGCAGACGTTTGCGATGAAGCGATTTCGACCGCTGCTTCTCCCGATGGCCGCGTTGTTTATGATGCTGGCGCTGATGCCGAGTTATTTTTACGAAACGATCGTATGGAAAGACGTCTATCTCATTCAAATCGGGGGGGCGGTCATCTATGGCGGATTCCTGCTGGCCTGGGCGGCATCGTGGTTTCGACGCGGTACGGGCGGCGAAGACGTGTCTAGCGGCGCTGCTGCCGGCGATTAGCGGACTGCTCCTGGCCGGCTGCTGGGACGCCCACGAATTGGAAGAATACGCGTTCGTCACCGTCGTCGGCGTCGACGTAGGCGAACGGGACGACACGATCCGGGTCACGTACCAAATTTCGAAGCCGCGAAACTTCGCGAGCAAGGAGTCCGCGACGACGGCGGACAAGGCGACCGAGATCGTCTCGATCGACACGCCGTCGCTCTACGCGTCCAGAAACTTAATTAACGCCGGCACCAGCCGGGTGTTGACGCTCGTGCAGGCGAAGGTGCTGATCGTCTCCGAGGCGTTCGCGAAAAAGGGCAATCTGTTGTTGGAGCTGGAATCGCTCGTCCGGGAGCGGGACTTCCGTCGGGACATCATCCTCATTACGTGCAGGGGGAAAGCGGAAGAGTTCATCCGATCGAACCGACCGCAGCTGGAGAAGGCGCCGTATCGATATTACGAATTGATCACGCAGACGGACTCCGCGAGCGGACTCGTGCCCGATTCGCAGCTTCACGACTTCATCGTGTCGTCCGAAGGGGGAGACCGTTCCGCTTTGACGATGCTCGCCGGCGTCAGAGAGGACGACGACCGCGAGGCGCAAACCGAGGAGCTGGACGATCTGCTTGCCGGCGAGCTTCGCATCGAAGGGAAAAATAAAGTGCAATTCCTCGGCTCGGCCGTGTACAACGATCAGAAGCTGATCGGCCTGTTGACCGGTCGAGAGACCCGAATGGCGCAGCTCGTTCGAGGGAAGGTGAAACAATTTAACGCCTTCGTGCCGGATCCCGAGGAAGAGGACAAGATCGTCGCGCTTCTCGTTCGGCAGCAGCGTCGGCCGGACATCCGCATCGATCCGTTCGCCGACCCGATTCGCATCGACGTCGCGATCGACTTGGATTTGGACTTAACCGGCCAACAAAATCCGAATCGCCGCGTCACCTCGAACGCATATATCGAACGCTTGCAGCGGGCAGCGGACGAACGGCTGACGAAGCAAATCGAGGAGGTCGTTCGAAAATCGCAGGAACAGTTCCGCTGCGACTTCTTCGGGTTTTACCAAACGGCGCGGCAGCGATGTTTTACCGAACGATGCTGGGATCGGGTTCGTTGGCGCGAACGGTATTCCGATGCGAAAGTCGAGGTCGAAATTAAAACCCACATTCGAAGAACCGGCAAGCAGCTGGATACGGTGAGAGGAGGGAACTCGTGACCCGTTTATTATCGGTGGCGACGATGGGATTGGCGATCGGCGTCGTCCTCCTCCACACGATTCTGTTCGGTTTGTCTTGCCTCAAGGAACGCCAGCCTGGCCTCTTGGGCGCGCTCGTCCTATGCGCCGCCAATGCGGCGGCGTTCGCGTACCTCTTATTTTCGAGGTAATTCCGAGAATCGCGGGAGGAAATCGCCGATGCGGAAGCGAATACGTTACCTAACTTAACACTCCTACGATAGATGGGGCGGTGTACTGTGGTTCGGGAACTGGTCGTTAACGCTTCGTTGTTGATTTCCGGCTTGTATATCGGATCGTTGTTGTTTCGGCTGACGCCGCAGTCGATGGCGTCATGGCGAACGTCCATGTCGTTCGGCTTGTACTACGGCGTCGTCGCGGCGGCGCTGCTCGCGTTCAACCAAGAGGGAGCGGGGGACGGCTCCCGAAGCTTTCATCTCGTGCCCGTCGCGATCGCCGCCCTGCACGGTTCACCGCGGGCGGCCGCGATCGCGGCCGGCTTCCAGCTGCTTCTCGGCTGGGCGCTGCCGGGAGTGGGCTTGGACGCGCGCGTCGCCCTGGAGACGGCCGTCGTCGGTCTCGGCGCCGCCGCGATCGCGGCCGTCGCCAAGCGGCGCGCCTCCGCCTGGGCGTGGACGGCGACTCTCGTCGCCGGCTCGCAGCTCGTCGGAGCCGTCTTGGACGGCGCTCCGCGGGAAGGGCGATGGTGGGAAGCCGTCGTCTTCGCGAGCGGCATACTGCTCGTCTTATGGGGCGCGGATTCGTTCATTCGCAAGGAACGCGAACGGAAAGCGCTGATGACGGAATACACGTACTTGACGCAGCACGATCTGTTGACGGGGCTGCTCAACTTCCAGACGTTCCAAGCGAGATTGCAGCCGTTGCTGGCCGAAGGCAATCGGGTGTGCTTCATCTTGATCGATTGCGACGACGTGAAGTCGTTGAATACCGAGCAGGGCTTCCACACGGTGGACGGCACGCTTAGGAACGTAGCGAACCTGCTCCGGGCGTATTTCCCCGACGCTCTGTTGATGGGACGGTACGGGTCGGACGAATTCGCGGTCGTCTTCCCGATGCCCGACGACTTGCCGGCGAGACTCGAGAAGACGCTCGAGACGCAAATCCAAGAGCTGTCGGACATTCAGCTCTCGTACGGTTACGCCGTCTACCCCGACGAGGCGAAGGACCCGAGCGCCTTCATCGCGCTCGTGCAGCGGCGCATGCTCGAGACGAAACGGCGGCTGTGGCTGGAGCGCGAAGCGCATTGGCTGCATAACGAACGCTTGATGGCCGTCGGGGAGCTGGCCGCGGGCATGGCTCACGAAATTCGAAATCCGTTGACGACGGTGAAGGGATTTCTGCAGGTTTCGAAGCAGAACGGATACAACGTGTCCGAGTATTACGACATCATTATGCACGAAATCAAACGCATGAGCGATTTGACGGTCGAATTTTTACAGTTCTCGAAGCCGTCCGCGCATCGTCCGAGCCTCATCTCCATCCAAGAGTGCGTCCAGGCGGCCGTACAGCTGACGGAATCGGAAATTACGAGGAACGGCCACCAGCTTCAGCTGCAGGCGGAAGAGATGCCGCTCATGGCGCTCCTCGAGAAGGACAAGATCATTCAGGTATTGGTCAACGTCGTCCGCAACGGCATCGAAGCGATGGAGGAGGGGGGCGGCACGCTCGCGATCGCCGTCTACCCGCGGGGCGAATTCGGTCTCGTGGACGTGACCGACACGGGCGGCGGCATCACCGACGAGCACTTGATGCGACTGTTTCAACCGTTCTTCTCGACGAAGTCGAAGGGGACGGGACTCGGATTGTCGATCAGCCAGAAGCTGATCAACGAACACGGCGGATATATTTCCGTCAGAAGCAAGGTGGGGATCGGCACGACGTTCACGATCCGCCTGCCGCTGGCGGATCGCGACGCGACGGCGTAGGAAGGCGGAGGACAGCATGATTCAGACGATCGCCGTAACGAAACACGGAGAGACGCTTCGCGGCGTCCCGATCGATTCGCTCGATCGGGACGACGTCGAATGGTATTGGGTCGACTTCGCGGAACCGACGGAAGAAGAGATTCTGCTGCTCGAAACTCGGTTCCGGTTCCACCCGCTCGCCATCGAGGACTGCCTGCAGCTGCTGCAGCGGCCGAAGCTGGACCATTACGAGGCGTTCCATTTTCTCGTCTTCCATACGCTTCACCCGACGACGCTCGAGGCGGTCGAACTGGACGTCTTCCTCTCGGAGCGGTATATCGTGACGTTCCATCTGACGCCGCTGCCGGAGCTGGACGACGCGTTCGCCAAGTGGGTCGCGTTCGACGAAGCGGGGAAGAAGGGGCCGCTCTTCGCGTTGTACTCGGTCGTGGACAAGATCGTCGATCAATATTTCCCGTCCGTCTACCGCATCGAAGACGCCCTCTTCGATATGGACCAGCGGAAGTCGTCGGACTTGACCGACAAGATTATGGATCAAGTGTTCGACATCCGCTCGGATTTGCTGCAGCTGCGGCGCACGGTGTTTCCGATGCGGGAGCTGCTGTATCGCATTCTGAACAGCGAGAGAATTCAAGGGATGGGCGGCGAGCATCGGGCGTATTTCGCCGACGTCCACGACCATCTGCTCAAGCTGTCGGAGATGATCGAATCGAACCGGGAGATGACGGCCGACATCCGCGACAGCTACGTCTCCTTGAATACGAACCGGATGAACGGTATCATGAAGACGCTGACGGTCATAACGACGATCTTCATGCCGCTGACGTTCTTGGCAGGGATCTACGGGATGAACTTCTCCTATATGCCGGAGTTGGACATGAAGGGCGGATATTTCATCGCGCTCGGGGCGATGGCGCTGATCGGATTCGCGATGTTTTGGTGGTTCAAGCGGAAGGGCTGGTTCGACTAAGGACGGGCTCGTCCTAGAATGACAGCCGGATAGTTCATGTGCAGGCGATATCGTATATGGACGATCGAGGCGAATCGGGGTACATTCAATACATATTTATAACTAGGAGTTGAAGCAGAGATGACGAGATTGTCGATCGGATTGCAAATGTACACGCTTCGGAACGAGACGGCTCAGGACTTCTTGGGCACGCTTCGGAAGGTGGCGGAGCTTGGATACGAAGGCGTAGAATTCGCCGGCTACGGCGGTTTGGACGCGAAGGCGCTTCGCGCGGAATTGGACGGCATGGGGCTCAAGTCGCTCGGCAGCCACGTATCGCTCGCGCGGATGCTGGAAGCGGCCGACGACGAGATCGAATACGCGCTGACGCTCGGCAACAAATATCTCGTCGTGCCGTGGATGGGCGAAGAGAAATACGCGACCGAAGAAGCGCTCGCGGAGACGTGCAAGCAGCTTGACGCCATCGGCGCCAAGTGCGCCGAGCGCGGCATCGCGTTCGGCTACCATAACCATTCCTTCGAGCTGCAGCGCACGTTCGCAGGCAAACTGATGCTGGACTACATCTTCGACAGCGTGCCGGCGGACCGCTTGCAGGTGGAACTGGATTCTTGCTGGGTCCACAACGCCGGCATCGACGCGGCGGCATATATCGGTAAGTACAAGGGCCGCATCCCGCTCGTTCACTTGAAGGACATGATGCGCGAAGGCGACAAGGCGAACACGGTCGAGCTCGGGAAAGGCGAAGTGGATCTGCTTGCGATCGCCGCCGCTTCGAAGGAAGCCGGCGCGGAATGGCTGATCGTCGAACAAGACGTATGCCAAAACCCGCCGCTCGAAAGCGTGGCGACCAGCATCGCTTGGCTCAAGAGCAACGGCCTTCGGTAATTCGAAGGAATGGGAGAATAAGACTAAAGCGAAAGAAGCAACCCCGCGGCGGGTTGCTTCTTTGCGTGTTCGGGCGCATTCGCAAATTGCAAACCGGCCCGCTTTCCCCGATTATCGCGGTAAAACTTGGCGTAATTATATTAATTTAACTTTTCTACTAAAACCTGCTAGACAACTCAATATATCTATGATATATTGAAAGCAGTTACAAGCCAAGAACGAGCGGAGAGACGACATGATTTATGACGGTATCGTAATCGGACTCATCGTCGGGTTGATCCGAGGGGGCGTCTTCGGCGCATTGCGCGGATTGTCTCGGTTGAAGCTTGTGGCCGGTTGGGTTTTCCCGGCGCTGCTGGTCTTTCAGTTCGTGTACTTCTATTTCCAAGGCAGGAACGAAGCGCTGCAGCAATATACGGGCATTTCGATCATGGTTATTTATGTTATCGGTCTTTTGTTCGTCGGATTGAACCACAAACAGCCGGGTTTCAAGACAATTTTCGTCGGCGTGTTCCTGAATTTCCTCGTCATGGTTCTGAACGGCGGGGCGATGCCGGTGTCGCTCGAAGCGGCGTCGACGTTGGGATCGTATTACGCGGACATGCTGCAGAACAACGACGTCGTGTATAAACACGCGAAGCTGATGGAGGACACGAGGCTGCCCTTCCTGGGAGACATTATCCCGATCGTCGCGCCTTACCCGCGGCAGGTGATTATCAGCATCGGCGACATCGTGATGAACGTAGGAATCTTTATGTTCCTGCAGAAGATCATGACGGCCGAGAAGAAGGGGCTCCCGAGCGGAGCGGTATCCACGCAAGCATAATGATGTAAACATACATACTCTATCGAATTCATTCGAAAACTATGGGAGGGTTCCGCTATGAAGAAGAAGCTCGAAGGCATCCAGTTCGGCAAGTTGATCGTGAACGCCGCAATCGTCGCATCCGTCATCGTCGCATTGACTTCCGGCTACAAGTGGGGCTAATTCGAATCTTATAACCTAATTCAATCCATTCTCGAGGAGGAATTCGTAATGAAGAAACGTTTAGAAGGAATCCAGTTCGGCAAGTTGATCGTGAACGCAGCCATCGTCGCTTCGGTGATCGTGGCATTGACTTCCGGTTATAAGTGGGGCTAATCGGAACCCGACGAGAGCCGTTCCTGAGGCGTAACGCCTTTAGGACGGCTTTTTTTCTTTTCCCGAGGCTGCCGATACGCCCGGCGAGGCTCGTCCTTCTTTCATTATATTAACCTTCGTATATTTCGTGTATAATAACGTCAGACTACTCGGAAATGCAGGTGCTGCAGGATGTTCCAGAGAACGAAGGCTTACATCGACTCGCTTCGAGAACGTCAAAATTTATATGTGTTTAGCGTATGCGCCTTAGGCGTCGCGTTGTTCGCGGCGTTCGTGAACGCGCCTTCCTTTTCTCTGAACGAGTGGGTCCTGTTGTACGCGCTCGTGGCCTCCGTCGTCGTGTTGAACCATCTGGACTTCCAGCTTCCGCCGAGCGGCACGAAGCAGTCCATGGATTCCTCCGTCATCTTAGCCGCGCTCTTCGTCCACGGGCTCGACATCGTGTTGTACGTCTTGCTGCTCAGCTACGGCATTCTAGCCGCGATTCGAAGAGAGGTCGCGCTCTGGAAGCATCTCGCGAATTTCTCGATGTACGTCATCATGATCGTCGCCACGTCGAGCGTATTCGCTTGGACGGGGGGGCGAATCGGGACGCTTGAGGTTACAAGCGTTTACATTTATCTGCTGTCCTTGGCCGTGTATTTCTTCGTAAACACGAGCATCTTCGGCGGCTTCCACGTCATTCAGGGCAAGCCGGCGATCAAGGTGTTCAACGGCGTATTCAAAGAATCGATCTCGGCGTACGCGAGCACGCTGCTGCTTTCGCTGGTGCTTACGATGTTGTTCGAGCGTTCTCCCTTCTTCGGGTTGTTCCTGTTCATGGGGATCGCGGTCCTCATCTCGAAATCGTTCAAGCTGCTGTTCGAGCTGTACCATTCCTTGTCCGAGCGGGCGATCGTCGATCAACGCACGGGCTTGTATAACCATAGTTATTTCGAGGAAGCGCTGGAAAGCCGGCTGAACGCGTCGAAGAAGACGGGGGACGTGTTCTCCCTCGTACTGCTCGACTTGGATAATTTCAAGAAATACAACGACGTCTACGGTCATCTGAAGGGCGATCAGCTGTTGGAATTTTTCGGAACGCAGCTGAAGCATCTGTGCGACCGGGAGGGCGTCGTCGTCGCGAGATACGGAGGCGAGGAGTTCACCGTCATTCTCCCGAACGTCGGCGCGGAAGAGGCGCTCGCGTACGCGAACCACATTCGCAAGCGAATCAACGATACGTACTTCGAGGGCGTCGAGCTGTTCCCTCACGGGTGCTTGTCGTTCTCGGCCGGCATCGTCCAATATACGCTCGATATTTACGACAAGAACCAACTCGTCGACCGGGCGGATCAAGCGATGTATTACGCGAAGGCTCAAGGAAAGAACGTCGTACATATTTATAACGAAGATTCCATCCTGCAGCGGACGCTCGATATCGAACAGGACATTCGGGAAATCGAGCAGCAGCTGAATATCTTTTTGTCGAAGGACGTGTACACGTTCCAGCACAGCAAGCGAGTGTATCGTTATGCGATGGAGCTGAGCGATCGGCTTACGCTGACGGACGCGGAGAAGAAGACGCTGGTGCTCGGGGCGCTCATCCACGATATCGGAAAGCTGGAAATTCCGAGGGACGTCTTGAACAAGAAGGGCAAGCTGACGAACGAAGAGTGGGAGATGGTCAAGAAGCACGTGCTGTGGGGCAAGGAGATCGCCTCTACGAACGAGAAGTTCAAGCCGCTTCTGCCGCTTATCGAGCTGCATCACGAACGGTACGACGGCAAGGGGTACCCGCGCGGACTGAAGGGCGAGGAAATTCCGAAGCTCGCCAGAGCGCTGTGCGTCATCGATTCGTTCGACGCGATGACGACCGAACGTCCGTATCAACGTACGAAGACGTTCCAGGAGGCGATCGTCGAGCTGCGCGCCCATGCGGGCAAGCAGTTCGATCCGGAGTTCGCGGAAGCGTTCATCGCGATGATCGAACGCGGGGGCTTCGATTGGAGCGAGGACGAGGAGCGGGACGGGCGCGATGCTTCCCCGACGAATCCCGCGGCGGGATAAGTCGACGCGGCCGAGAATACATATGAACTACTAGCGAAAGGGGGGCGACCGATGAGCGCCGTACTTCTGAAGATCGGACTATCCGCCGTGTTCGGTCTCATCATCGGGATCGATCGGGAGTTAAAGAAGAAACCTCTAGGCATGAAGACCTGTCTCGTTCTCGCGGTAAGCAGCTGCTTGCTTACGGTCGTTTCCATTCAAGCGGCCTATGACTTCCCGAAGCTCGATCACATGGTGATGGATCCGATGCGTCTGGCGGCGCAGATCGTATCCGGGGTCGGCTTTATCGGCGCCGGGGTCATCCTGAAGCGCAACGACGACGTCATCAGCGGCCTTACGACCGCCGCGATGATCTGGGGGGCGTCCGGCCTTGGGATCGCCGTCGGCGCGGGGTATTATATCGAAGCGGCCGTCGCGCTGTTGTTCGTCTTGGTCGGGGTCGACCTGATCCCGTTCTTGATGCGGAAGTGGGGGCCGGACGTCCTCACCTCGAAGGAAATATTAATTTCGTTCATCCTAACGGATATGGAACACTTCGACGCCATGAAGTCGCATCTCGTCCGGCACAAGGTGAAGGTGAAGGCGACGAAGGTGTCGGAGCTCGACGAGCGAACGATACGAATCGAGCTGCGGGCGCAAGTGCACGAGCATAGCACGATCGCGGATATCTTTAAGGATATTCGGACCGAAGAGCATGTTAGCAAACTCGATGTTCGCTCTTTATAGGAAGACGTCCGTCGCTGAACGCGGCGGCGTTTTTTTTATGGAGAAAATGGTGGAAACATCATATGAATTATGTTATTTTCTTAAATAGATATGATGAATTTTGTTTCGCATGGACTGGGAGGAGGCCGACATGAGAAAGCTGGCGTACGAAGCGGTGTACGACGGAATTCGCTACCGCATCGCTAGCGGCGACTGGAGCGTCGGGAGCCGCATCCCGACGATCGAGGAGCTGTCCCGCGAGTTCGGCACCGGCGTCTCTTCGGTCCGCGAGGCGGTGAAGATTCTAGGCAAGCAAGGCGTGCTTCGCATCGAACAAGGGCGCGGTACGTTCGTGGCGCAAAGCCTGGAGGAGGCGTCGGGAGAGCGGCTGGACGCGTTAGAGAACGCGACGCTCTTGCAGCTGACGGAAGCGCGCCTCGTCGTCGAGCCTGAACTGGCCGCGCTCGCCGCGGTTCACGGCGGCGCGGACGCCAAGCGGGCGATTCTGGACAATGCGTCGGCGATGCGGGAGAAGATGGCGCGAGGCGAGGAGTTTCTTCGCGAGGATTTGGATTTCCATCGGTTGATCGCCGTCGCCGCGGGCAACGTCGTCCTGCGCGAGATGATGTCCGTCGCGTCGGATTTGCTTCTGGACAGTCGCCGGCGGACGATGAAATGGGAAGGCATGGACGAGAAGACGATCGCGCATCATCAGTTGATCGCGTACGCGATCGCCGAAGGCCGCGCGGAGACGGCGCGAAGCCAGATGCGCTCGCATCTGGAAGATATTTTGGCGCAATATCGACGTAATCTTAAGGAGGATCGGTAAATGAAAATTCGCAGCATCGAACTGTTTACGGTACCGCCCCGCTGGCTGTTCCTGAAGGTGACGACGGACGACGGATTGATCGGTTGGGGGGAGCCGATCGTCGAAGGGCGGGCGGAGACGGTGAAGGCGGCTGTCCAAGAGCTGAGCGATTACTTCATCGGCAAGGAAGCGGGCAATATCGAAGACCTATGGCAAGTCATGTATCGAGGCGGCTTTTACCGCGGCGGGCCGATTCTGACGAGCGCCATCTCCGGCATCGAGCAGGCGTTGTGGGACATTAAGGGCAAGCGGTTCGGCGTGCCGGTCTACGAGCTGCTCGGCGGGTCGGTCCGCGACAAGATGCGCGTCTACGCTTGGATCGGCGGCGACAAGCCGGCGGAGACGGCGGAAGCGGCGCGGGAGAAGGTCGCCGCCGGGTACACCGCGGTCAAGATGAACGGCACCGCGGAGATGGAGTGGATCGATTCGAACGCGAAGATCGAAAGCGCCGTCGCGAATATCGCGGCGGTGCGCGAAGCGGTCGGGTACGGGATCGGCATCGGGATCGACTTCCACGGCCGCGTGCACAAGGGGATGGCGAAGGCGCTCATCAAGGAGCTGGAGCCGTATAAGCCGATGTTCATCGAGGAGCCGGTGCTTCCGGAAAACAACGAGGCGCTGCTCGAGCTCGCCCGCGCGACGACGGTGCCGATCGCGACGGGCGAGCGCATGTTCACCCGCTGGGACTTCAAGCATGCGCTCGCGAGCGGCGCGGTCGATATCATTCAGCCGGATCTCAGCCACGCCGGCGGCATCTGGGAGACGCGGAAGATCGCCGCGATGGCCGAGGCGTACGACGTCGCCGTCGCGCCGCATTGCCCGCTCGGTCCGATCGCGCTCGCGGCTTCGCTGCAGCTCGATTTCTGCACGCCGAACGCGTTCATACAGGAGCAAAGCTTAGGCATTCATTATAATCAAGGCTCGGACTTATTGGATTATCTTGCGGATCCGACCGTATTCGAATACGAGGACGGCTACGTCCGGCGGCTGGAGGCGCCGGGACTCGGCATCGAAGTCAACGAGGAGAAGGTGCGCGAGATGGCCGCGATCGGCCATCGCTGGCGCAATCCGATCTGGCGCAACGCCGACGGCTCGCTGTCGGAGTGGTAAGAGGCACGCCCGTTTCTTTTAGGAAACGGGCGTGTTTTTTTCATGAAAGTTTGAAGCTTTCGTTGAGGGAGGAGGCGCGTTTGTTCCGGCGCTCCTTCTCCTGGATTGACCTTCGCTCAGCTGGATCATGCAAACGCTCGAACCCTAAGGACTCGTCGACAGACGAGTTTTCTTACGGCTGGCTCGTATGGCAGCAGACAGGCGTATTCTAGGCGTTTAGTATCGCGAAAATCGTCCTACCCTTTTCGGTAAAATATGTTATACTATTAAGTAATTCTTGTTCTTACAGCGAGAAGGGCAAACCTGTTGAAAATCAGGGACGCAAAGCTACAGGGACTACCGGTTCGCGAACCCAAGTCAGCCAGCTGCCGAAAGCAAGAGGCGAGAGGAGCCTCCTTTTGGTGCGGAAATCAACCAACGATTACGGAGGCGTGCGAGGATGGAGAAGAAATCGTGCACACGCGTGGTGCAAGAGCTTAAGGACCTGTTGGGCGAAGAATTGGCGAACGACATCATCGTCGGATTCGTTCGCGCTTCGGATTCGGATTTGCGGGAAATCCGGAAATCGTTAGGAGCGTTCTTAGAGCCGGCCGTCGCGGTCGCGCGTTAACGATGGTGTAGCGGAACGGTCGGGAGAACTCTCTCGGCCGTTTCTTTATTCTCGGGAGAAGGTACGGCTATCCGGCCGCCTTGATGTAGGCGTTGCGATGAGATAGGATGAGGGAAACGGTTGTTCAGGGGGATAAACGGGGATGTCGCATTCGTTGTATCATGTGTTGGGCGCGAAGCAGTTCGATCGTCCGACGTTGGACGAGCTGTTCGCCGCTTCCGGCGAAATGGAGCGGGTCGTCGCCGAGGGAGGGTCGAACCGGTTCGCGAACAAAATTCTAACGACGCTCTTCTTCGAGGCGAGCACGCGGACCCGGCTGTCGTTCGAAGCGGCGATGCACCGGCTGGGCGGACGGGTGATCGGAACGGAGAACGCCGCGCAATTTTCTTCCGCGATCAAAGGGGAGACGCTGGAGGATACGATCCGCATCGTCTCGGGGTACAGCGATCTGATCGTCATGCGCCACACGGAGATCGGCGCGGCGAAGCAAGCGGCGTCGGTGGCGACGGTGCCGGTCATCAACGCCGGCGACGGCGCGGGAGAACATCCGACGCAGGCGCTGCTCGATCTGTATTCGATCCGGAAGGAGCTCGGGCGCATCGACGGCATCCGCATCGCGATGATCGGCGATCTGGCGAACGGCCGGACGGTTCATTCGCTGAGCTACATGCTCGCGAACTACAAGAACGTGCACATCGACTTCGTCGCGCCGGACAACGTGCGCATCCCGATCGACGTCAAGCGGTACTTGGTCGAGAAAGGCGTCTCCTACGAGGAATCGACGGATTTGACGGCCGTGGCGGCGACGGCGGACGTCGTCTACCAAACGCGGATTCAGAAGGAGCGGTTCCTGTCGCTCGAAGAATACGAGAAGGCGTCGGGCAAGTATACGATCGACGAAGCGCTGCTGGGCGTGCTGCGCCCCGATTCGATCATTCTGCATCCGCTGCCGCGCGCCGGCGAGATCGAGCCTTCGGTCGACCGCGATCCGCGCGCCGCGTACTTCCGTCAAGCGCAGAACGGGTTGTATTTGCGAATGGCGCTCATCGAAAAATGTTTACAATAAGAGAATGGGAACAATAGAACCACGCGGAGCCGGAGACGGCGCTCGCGTGGTTTCTTTTTCCCTCAATGCCATGACCGATTTACGAAAAAAGGTTGACATGGTGTGGGGTATTCGTCAGAATTAGAGGTAAATCGTTCAAGAACCAACAAAACCAACTATCATTTTCGGGAAAACCACAACACTTTAATTGGAAGCGGAGGGAGCTCGATGCCGACGGTGGAAGAGACCAGACGACAGCTGCAGGACGCTGGCAGGTATATGATGACGAACGGCCTCGCTTGGGGCAACGCGGGCAATATCAGCGCCCGGACCGGCGAGGACCGCTATTTGATAACGGCAAGCGGCACGTTCCTCGGAGAATTGGAAGACGACGATCTCGTCGAATGCAGCTTCGCGGGGGGGCGGCTGCATGAATCCGACAAGAAGCCGTCGAAGGAGCTGCCGATGCATCGCGCCGTCTACGAGCTCCGGCCCGAGGTGAACGCGGTGCTGCATGCGTCGCCTTTCTATAGTACGATGATCGCTTGCTCGGACTTAGCGCTTCCGTCGGATTGGTTCGTAGAGACGATGTACTATTTGGAGCGCGTGGCGCGGGTGCCGTATTGCCATCCGGGCTCGGACGCCCTCGGGGAAGCGGTCGCGGCTCATGCGAAGGACGCGAACGTCCTGCTGCTCGAGCATCACGGCGTCCTCGTCTTCGATACGAGCGTCCGGGAAGCGCGGATGGCGCTGCAGACGCTCGAGATGGCGTGCCGCATGCTGGTGACCGCGGGAGCGGCCGGCGTGAAGCTGCGGAATTTGGAGCCGGCGGTCGTCAAAGATTTTCTAACGAACGCGGGGTATAAACCTAGAAGGAAGTGGGAGTCGTGATCGGCATCGTCGCGGACGACATTACCGGCGCGAACGACATCGGCACGATGTTCGCGAAAGCCGGATACGTTACGCATGTATATCCGTTCGAGGCGTTCGATCCGTCGGCGGCGGCCGCGGCGGCGGAGCGTCCCGACGTCGTCATCTTGGATACGGCGTCCCGATTGGACGCGCCGGGGATCGCCTACGGGAAGGTCGAGAACGCCACGAATCGGTTGAAGGCGGCGGGCGCTAGGCTTTGGATCAACAAGACGTGCTCCGTGTTCCGGGGCAACGTCGGCGCCGAGTTCGACGCGATGCTGGACGCGCTCGGCGTTTCGTTCGCGGTCGTCGCGCTCGGCTTCCCGAAGAACGGCCGCACGACGGTCGACGGCATGCATTACGTTCGCGGACTGCCGCTCGAGCGATCCGAGTTCCGGAACGATCCGGTGCATCCGATGACGACGTCGAGTCTGGTCGACATCTTGCGCGGGCAGACGAAGCGGCGCGTGGAGCGGCTCGGGGAGCGGACGGCGGGGCTGACGCCGGAAGGGCTCCGAGCCCGCCTTGAGGAAGCGGAATCGCGCGGGGGGTACGTCATCCTCGACGTAGAGTCTCAGGACGATCTTCGTACGATCGCGCTCGCGGTCCGGGACGACTACGTGCTCTGCGGCAGCTCGGCGTTATCGGAGGAGCTGGCCCTTACGCTCCCGGGGACGCGGGGCAGCGCGCAAGCGAAGCCGCTGCCGCTCGTCGAAGGCGTCGGAATCTTGTGCGCCGCCGGCAGCCTCATGCCGCAAACCGCCGGGCAGATCGACTATTTGAAGGAGAAGGGCGTTCCGATCTACGAGATGGATACGCTGCGTCTGTTCTCGCCGCAAGAGCGCGCCGCGGAGCTTGAGCGGCTGACCGACGCGCTGGTCGGCGTGCTGCGCGCGGGCTCCCACGCCGCGGTGCACTCGACGAACGATCCGGTTCGCGTCGCCGAGACGAAGCGCATCGGCGCGACGCTCGGCATGACGGGCGAGCAAGCGTCCCGGCTCGTCTCCGACGCGCTGGCGGACGTCGCGAGCGCCGTCATGGCGCGCACGGGGCAGAATCGGCTCGTCACGGCGGGCGGCGAGACGTCCGCATCGATCTGCGATAAGCTCGGCGTCTCCGGCATGAGGGTGTGGAAAGAAATCGAGCCGGGCGTGCCGTCCTGCATCACGTTGTCGGAGGAGCCGCTCATGCTCGTGCTCAAATCCGGCAGCTTCGGGAAACCAAGCTTCTTGTATGACGCATTGCAGCACTTACTCGAACCATAACCGACGGGGGGAAGCGTATGATCGTTGTCCAAAGAAGGCATAAGATAAAAGAGAAGCTTTTCCAGCAACGGAGCGTCAAGGTGTCCGAGCTCGTGAAGGAGTTCAACGTATCCGAGGAGACGATCCGCCGGGACTTGAATCAGCTGGAGCGGGAAGGACTCATTCAGAAAAATTACGGCGGCGCCATTCTGATCGAAGATATCGAGAACGTCGCGATTCCTCCGGTACAGCAGCGGAAGTTTCAGTTTTTCGAAGAGAAGAACGCGATCGGGAAAAAGGCGGCGGAGCTTGTGACGGGCCAACAAATCGTCATCCTCGACTCCGGCTCCACGACCTGGTGCATGGCGCGCCATCTGAAGCAGACGACCGGTCTCACGGTCGTGACGAACGGCATCAACGTCGCCGAGGAATGCAGCCAGAACGAAGAGGCGGCCATCTTCCTGCTGGGCGGCAAGCTGATCAAGAAATCGATGAGCGTCGTCGGCCCGCAGGCGGAGATGGAGCTGCAGAAGTATAACGCCCACTTCGTCTTCCTCGGCACGTCGGGCATCTCCCCGCGCAAAGGGTTCACGAGCTCGGACATCTACGAAGCCGAGATCAAGCGGGCGATGATCGCCGCCGGACAGCGCGTCGTCATCTTGGCGGATCACAGCAAATTTCAACGCCAGGCGCTCGTGTCGTTCAGCAGCCTGCAGGACGTCGATATGGTCATTACGAGCGATCTGGTCGAGCCGGCGTACATCCGGGAGATGGAAGAGGTCGGCGTGAAGGTCGTCGTCTGTCCGGTGAAGCACGAGCTGCGGGAGGAAGAAGAATGAATCAGGCGTTAGGAGCGTTATTGGAAAAGTACCCCGACATCGCGTCGTGTCAGGACGATATCGTCGCGGCCTACGAAATCATGCGGGAGAGCTACGCGAACGGCGGCAAGGCGCTGTTCTGCGGCAACGGCGGCAGCGCGTCCGACAGCGAGCATATCGTGGGCGAGCTGATGAAGGGCTTCATGTCGCGGCGTCCGGTTTCGGACGAGGAGCGGGCCCGCTGGATCGAAGCGTACGGCGAGGAAGAAGGCCGTTACCTCGCCGACCATCTGCAGGGCGGACTGCCCGCGATTTCGCTCGTCAGCCATACGGCGCTGCTGACGGCGTTCATTAACGACGTCGCCGCGGACATGATGTTCGCGCAGCAAGTCTACGGGTACGGCAAGCCGGGCGACGTGCTCGTGGGCTTAAGCACCTCGGGCAATTCCGCGAACGTCATGCGGGCGGTGCAGGTGGCGAAGCTGCGGGGGCTGAAGACGATCGGGTTGACGGGACGCGCCGGCGGGAAGATGGCCGAGGCGTGCGACGTGACGATCCGCGTGCCGAAGGACTCGACGCCGGACATTCAGGAGCGGCATCTGCCGATTTACCACGCGATTTGCATCATGCTGGAAGAGGAGTTTTTCGGAAAATGACGTACCTCGCCGGAATCGATATCGGCGGCACGAAATGCGCCGTCGTACTGGGCCGCGCCCGCGAGGGCGCGGTCGACGTGTTGAGCAAGCGCATGTATCCGACCCCGCCGCCGGCGGAGGCGGTCGCGTCCTTCATCGCGAATTTGGACGAGCTCCTGGCCGCGGCGGGCGTCGACCGTCCGGACGCGATCGGCATCAGCTGCGGCAGTCCGCTCGACAGCAAGCGCGGGCTCGTCCTGTCGCCGCCGAACTTGCCCGATTGGGATCGGCTCGACGTCGTCGGCCCGCTGAAGGCGCGGTACGGCGTGCCGGTCGGCTTGCAGAACGACGCCAACGCCTGCGCGCTGGCCGAGTGGAAGTGGGGCGCCGGACAGGGGACGGAACACATGGTGTTCCTGACGTTCGGAACCGGCATGGGCGCGGGCCTCATCCTGAACGGCCGGCTGTACGTCGGCAAGAACGACATGGCCGGCGAGGTCGGTCACGTCCGCCTCGAGGACGACGGGCCGATCGGCTACGGCAAGGCGGGCTCCTTCGAAGGGTTCTGCAGCGGCGGCGGCATCGCCGTCTTGGCTAGGACGATGACGGCCGAACGGCTGCGTTCGGGCGGCGAGCCGCCGAGCTTCTGCGCTTCGGAGGCGGAGCTCGACGCGATTACCGCGAAGACGGTCGGTCTCGCGGCGCAGGCGGGCGATCCGCTGGCGCTCGACATTTACCGCATCGTCGGGGAGAAGCTCGGCAAGGGGCTCGCTATGCTCGCAGATATTTTGAACCCCGAGCGCATCGTCATCGGCAGCATCTACGGCCGGCAGCAGGCGCTGCTCGAGCCGATCGTGAAGGACGTGCTGGCGAAGGAAGCGCTCCCGATTACGGCGGGCGCGTGCGACATCGTGCCCGCGGCGCTCGGCGAGAGCGTGGGCGACCTCGCGTCGTTGTCGGTGGCGCTGAACGAAATCCACTAACGAGAGGAACATCGAGCACCTATGTGGTTAACGGAAGAGAAGCTGGGGCGGCGCGTCGAGGAACTGAAGTCCGCGATCTACCGCGAGGTACAGGAGATCCCGGCGTTTACGTATATCGAAGGCGACTTCGACGAGATGCAGAGCGTTTCCGACGATTGGCGGAAGCCCGAATTCGACGATTCGGGCTGGAAGCCGTTCGAGGTCGGCTCGACGTGGGGCGGGTACGACAAGACGGCGTACTTCCGCGCGAAGGTGACGATTCCCGAGGCGTGGCGCGGGAAGAAGCTGGCACTGCGCTTCCTCGTCGGCCCGCGCGACGGCGGCGGTTCGACGGCCGAGACGCTGCTGTACGTCGACGGGAGGCCTTTGCAGGGGATCGACATCTGGCACGAGGACGCGTGGCTGCCGCCGGAGTTCGTGGAGAAAGGGTATGCGTTCATCGCGCTGAAGGCGTGGAGCAGCGTGCTTCGGGTGCCGGACGTGCGCCGCTTCAAGCTGGCGCAGCTCGTCGTCATCGACGAAGCGGCGGAGAAGCTGTACTTCATGGTCGACACGCTGCTTAAGGCGGTGAAGGAGCTTCCGGAGACGGACCTGCATCGGGGCGTCATCCTGCAAGCGATCAACCGCGCGGTACTGACGATCGACTTCATGAAGCCGGGTTCGGAGACGTATTACGCGTCGATCGCGAAGGCGCGGGAACGGCTCGCGCTGGATATCGCCTCGTGGAAGCAGCCGGAGGCGCGCAAGCCGAAGGTGATCGGCTTCGGCCATTCCCACATCGACATGGCGTGGCTGTGGCGGCTGGCGCATTCGCGGGAGAAGGCGTCGCGGACGTTCTCGACCGTGCTGCATCTGATGAAGCAGTATCCGGAGTACCGTTTTCTGCATACGTCTCCGCAGTTATACAAGTACTTAAAGCAAGACTATCCGGAAATTTACGCGCAGGTGAAGGAACGGATCGCTTCGGGCGAATGGGAAATCACGGGCGGCATGTGGATCGAGCCCGATATGAACGTGCCGAACGGGGAGTCGCTCGTGCGGCAAATTTTGTTCGGGAAGCGGTTCATCCGGGACGAATTCAATCAGAAGACGAACGTCGTATTTTTGCCGGACGTGTTCGGTTATAACTGGGCGCTGCCGCAGATCATTAAGCGCAGCGGCATCGATTACTTCATTACGAGCAAGATCAGCTGGAATCAATATAACCGCTTCCCGCACGATACGTTCATGTGGCGCGGCGTCGACGGCACGGAAATTATGACGCATTACATTACGACGCCGGAAGACGGGAGCGGGAAGTCGTACACGTACAACGGCCTCGTGCGGCCGTACGAGGTCAAGGGCACGTGGGACCAGTACAAGCAGAAGAACGTGAACGAGGAGCTCGTCATGGCGTACGGCTGGGGCGACGGCGGCGGCGGGCCGACGAAGGACTTCCTGGAGGCGGCGGAAGTGCTGAAGGACGTGCCGGGGCTGCCGCGGTTCGAGCTCGGCAAGCTGGAGCCGTACCTGGAGCGACTCGGCCAGCGGGTGAAGCCGGAGGATCTGCCGGTATGGGACGGCGAGCTGTACCTCGAATATCACCGCGGCACGTATACGTCGCAGGCGTGGCTGAAGCGCGCGAACCGTCAGGCGGAGCGGCTGTACCACGCGGCCGAGTGGCTGAGCGCGTACGCGGACGCGCTGACGGGTTCCAAGGCGTATCCGCAGGCGTCGTTGAACGAAGGCTGGGAGATGCTGCTGCTCAATCAGTTCCACGACATCCTGCCGGGGTCGTCGATTCGCCAGGTGTACGAAGACGCGCGGAAGGATTTCGCAGAGATCGAGCGCATCGGGACGGACGCGCTGCGGGCGGCGGAGACGCGGGTCGCTTCGCTGCTTCGCGCGGACGCGGCCGGCCTCGTCGTCTGGAACGCGCTCGGCTGGGAGCGGGGCGGCTTGCTCGAACTCGATTGGACGCCGGAGCTCGAAGGGGCCGCGCTCGAAGGCGCGGCGGTATCGCAGCCGTCGATGCGGGACGGGCGCAAGACGGTGCTGCTGAAGGCGGCGCCGGTGCCGTCGCTCGGCTATAAGGCGATGGCTTTCGTGCCGGCGGACGCGGCCGCGGCCGCTGCCGCGGGTGCAGGGTCGATTCGGGTATCGCGGGACGCGCTTGAGAATGACTTCTACGTCATTCGCTTGAACGACCGCGGCCAGATCGCATCGATCTACGATAAGCGCGGCCGTCGCGAGGCGATCGCCGAAGGACAGCTCGCGAACGTGCTGCAGGCGTTCGAGGACAAGCCGATCAACTTCGACGCATGGGACATCGACGTGTACTACCAGGAGAAGATGACCGTCATCGACGATCTCGTCGAAGCCGTCGTCGAAGAGGAAGGACCGCTGCGGGGCACGCTGCGCCTCGTCTGGAAGTTCCTCGATTCGACGATTACGCAGCGGGTATCGCTGTATGCGGACGATCCGCGCATCGACTTCCGCACGGACATCGATTGGAACGAAAAGCAGGTGCTGCTCAAGGCCGCGTTCCCGGTCGCCGTCCGCTCCACGCGGGCGACGTACGATATCCAGTTCGGCAACATCGAACGGCCGACGCATTGGAACACGAGCTGGGACTACGCGAAGTTCGAGGTGTGCGCGCATAAGTGGGCCGACCTGTCGGAAGGCAACTACGGCGTCGCGCTGCTGAACGACGGCAAGTACGGCCATGACACGAAGGACAATGTCATGCGCCTCACGCTGCTCAAGTCCCCGATCGAGCCGGACGAGACGGCCGACCGCGGCCGCCACGTCTTCACGTACGCGCTGCTGCCGCATGTCGGAGGCTGGCGCGAGGCGAACGTTCCGAAGGCCGCGTACGAGCTGAACGCGCCGCTGACGGCGACGCCGATCGCCGCGCAGCCGGACGGCGAGCTTCCGGCCGTCGGCGGCTTCGCGTCGCTCGAGTGCGCTCATGCGATGCTCGAGACGGTGAAGAAGGCCGAGGACGACGACGCGGTCGTCGTGCGGGTGTACGAGTACATGCAGTATCGGACCGAGGACGCGGCGATCCGGTTCGACCGTCCGATCCGGAAGGCCGTAGAGTGCAACCTCGTCGAGGAAGAGGAAGGCGATGCGGACTTCGCGGGCGACCGCTTGACGTTCGGCTTGACGCCGTATGAAGTGAAGACGTTCAAAGTGTGGTTTTAAGAGCGGTTTAGGAGCGGGAAGGAGAGGCCCATCATGTTGCAACTTAGCGTAAACGGCGGAATCGTCAGCCTCGTCGACGGTTCGCGCACGATTCTTGAAAATATCGGCGTCTCGGCCCGTCTGTACGACGGCGCGGAGCCGTCGCTCGCGTTCGCGTCGCTCGAGGAGGCGCCCGAGGCTTCGGCCGCGCCGCCTCGTCTTCGCGCGGAGCGCGTGCAGCGCGCCGTGTTCGCGGACGCGGACGGCCGCGTCGAGGCGCGGCTCGAGCTCGCGGTCTGCGGGGAAGCGGCCGCGCTGTACGTCGTCGCGACGGCGGCGAACCGCGAGCTGTTCCGCGACCGCGTGACGTTCGCGGCGTCGGGCGGCGTCTCGATCCGCTTCGGAAGCGCGCCGGGTTTGGCGTCGCTGCTTGCGAACTACCAGCATAAAGACTGGTGGACGCGTCCGCACGTCGACCCGAACCTGTCGGCGCTGCCGCCGCGGACGCTGTCGCTCCTTTGGCGCACGAGCGACGGTGCGTACGCGCACCTGCTGCCGACGACCGGCGACGCGTTCCGCACCGACCTGCAAGGCCTCGCGGCCGGCGGCTTCGAAGCGCGCGTCTCCGCCTTCCAGGGCGGCTTCGCGACCGTGTCGACCGCCGCGTTCGTCGTCTCGTGCGGCGCGGATCCGTACGCGCTCGTCGAGGGCAACGTCGCGCTCGGCCTCGCCGCCGTCGACGCGCTCCAGAAGCCGCGCGCCGAGAAGACGTATCCGGAGCCGCTCGATTATCTCGGCTGGTGCAGCTGGGACGCGTTCTACCAGAAGGTGGACGCGGAAGGGCTGCTCGCCAAGACCGGCGAGCTCGCGGAAGCGGGTCTGCCCGTCCGCTGGGTCATGATCGACGACGGCTGGTCCGAAATTAGCCCGGACAAGCGGCTGCGGTCGTACGACGCCGTGCGGGAGAAATTCCCGAACGGCCTCGCCCCGGTCGTGCGCGAGATGAAGGAGCGGTTCGGCGTGCGCTGGGTCGGCGTCTGGCATACGATCGCCGGCTATTGGGGCGGCATCGATCCGGAAGGCGAGCTGTTCGAGCGGAATCGCGCGCATCTGTTCGAGACGAACGGCGGCGTGTGGGTGCCCGCGCCGGATGCGGCCGCCGCGTTCGGCTTCTGGAACGACTGGCACGGGTACCTGAAGAAGCAGGGCATCGACTTCGTCAAGGTCGACAGCCAGAGCGCGGTGCTCAATTTCTTCCGCGACTTGAAGCCGATCGGCGCGGCCGCGAAGGCGGCGCATACGGCGCTCGAGGCGTCGGTCGGACTGCACTTCGGCGGCACGATCATCAACTGCATGGGCATGGCTTCGGAAAATGTATGGCAACGACCGATGTCCGCGGTATCCCGCAACAGCGACGACTTCGTGCCGGAGGAAGCGACCGGCTTCCGCGAGCACGCGCTGCAGAATGCGTATAACTCGTACTTCCACGGCCCGTTCTATTGGGGCGACTGGGATATGTTCTGGAGCTCGAACCATGACGACGTGCAGAATATGGCGCTGCGCGCCGTCAGCGGCGGCCCGGTGTACGTCAGCGATAAGCTCGGCATTACGAACCCGGATCACATCCTGCCGCTCGTCTACAACGACGGCCGCATCATTCGGTGCGACCGGCCGGGCGTACCGACGGAGGATTGCCTGACGCTCGATCCGGTGTCCGCCGCCGTGCCGCTGAAGCTGTGGAACCGCGTCGGGGACAGCGGCGTCGTCGCGGCGTTCGGCCTGAGCGAGTCGGCCGCCGAAGGCGACGTCGGCCCGTCCGACGTGCCGGGCCTCCCCGGTGACAGCTTCGTGCTGTACGAATATTTCTCCCGCGAGGCGGTTCGCGTCGGCAGTGCCGAGCGGCTGCCGCTGCGCCTCGAGAATGCGGCGACGGCGATGTATACATTCGTACCGGAGCGCGCCGGCGTCACGCCGATCGGTCTCGTGAACAAGCTCGTGCCGACGGCGGCGGTCGAGCGAATCGTCGACGCGGGCGCGAAGACGTCGGTGACGCTGCGCGAGGGCGGCCGCTTCGGCTTCGCCGCGTCGCAAGGCGTCGCTCGCGCGACGGCGAACGGCCGCGGCGTCGAGGTGCTGTCGCATGACGGCTGGTACGAGATCGATTGCGCCGGCGAAGCCGGCGCGGTCGTCATCGATATCGAACTCGAAGGAGCGGCGAACGCATGACGACGATACCGCGCGCGGAATACCCGCGCCCGCAGTTCGCGCGGGACGCCTGGGTCAACCTGAACGGCGAATGGGATTTCGCCTTCGACGACGCGAACGTCGGCGACAAGGAAGGCTGGGGGTACTCCGGCGCGGCAATCCACGAAGGAAAACAATAACGACAACGCGCCCGCCGGGAATCCCGGCGGGCGCGTTTTGTTAGGAGGTGCAATCGGGGATTACCTGGAAAACTTCCCTCTAATTCGTCGGATCGGTTGGACTCGGATCGCTTAGACGGAAAACATCCCTCTAATTCGCCCCGATCGTCCGGAAATGTGGGGAAAGGTCCGGATTAGAGGGAGGATTTCCCTCTAAGTTGGCTAAAAGCGGCGTTGCGAAGCCAATTAGAGGGAGGATTTCCGGTTACTCCGACGCCTCGATTCGCGCGAGCTCCTTGCGTACGATCGGAGCGACCTTCGTGCCGAGCAGCTCGATCGTGCGCAGCAGCTCGCGATGCGGCACGCCGCTGACGTCGACGTGGAGCAGGAAGCGCGTGAGGCCGAGGTTTTTGCGAAGCAGCACGATCTTCTCCGCGACGTACTCCGGATCGCCGACGTAGAGCGCGCCGCGCAGGCTGCGAGCGGCGTCGAACGCGGCGCGGCCGTAGTGGCCCCAGCCCCGCTCCCGGCCGATCGCGTTCATCATCTGCTGCGTCGGCGGGAAGAACAGCTCGGCGGCCTGCTCCGCCGTGTCGGCGATGAAGCCGTGCGAATGCGTGGCGATCGGCAGCTTCGAAGGATCGTGGCCGGCTTGCGCGGCGGCTTCCTTATACAGCCGCACGAGCGGCGCGAACTGCTCCGGCTGCCCTCCGATGATCGCGAGGACGAGCGGCAGTCCGAGCATGCCGGCGCGAACGACAGATTCCGGGTTGCCGCCGCTCCCGATCCAGACCGGCAGCGGCTGCTGCACGGAGCGCGGGTAGACGCCGCGGTTATCGATCGCGGGGCGGTGACCGCCGGGCCAGGAAACCTTCTCCGAAGCGCGGATGTTCAGCAGCAGCTCCAGCTTCTCCTCGAACAGCTCGTCGTAATCGTTGAGGCTGTACCCGAACAGCGGGAACGACTCGATGAACGAGCCGCGGCCGGCCATAATTTCCGCGCGGCCGTTCGAGATGGCGTCCAACGTGGAAAATTGCTGATAGACGCGCACCGGGTCGTCCGAGGACAGCACGGTGACCGCGCTCGACAGCCGGATCCTGCTCGTCCGAGCCGCGCCGGCGGCCAAAATGACGGCGGGGGCGCTCGCCGAATAATCGGGGCGGTGATGTTCGCCGATCGCGTATACGTCCAGGCCGGCCTGCTCCGCGACGACGATCTCCTCGACGCCTTGGCGAATGCGCTCGGCGTGGCTGACGGGATCGCCGTTCGCCGGGTTCGGCGTCGCCTCGAGGAAGGTGCTGATCCCGATTTCCATATGGGGCGTTGCGGATAAAGTTTGATCGGACATGTTCGAAAGATCCTCCTTATATTCCTACAGTGTACCCCATTGTATCACGAAAAGCCTCAAATTTGAAATTTATGCTTGTCGTCGGGATTTTCGGTTTTTTCCTTAACTCAGGAGTCCATTGCCGGCAGCTTTTCTTTACCTACGCGAAAATCGCCTTTTCCGGCTTCCTGAGTGAAAGCAAAAATAAAAGTCTTGCGAGGATCAATTTGGGGCGAAGTTTTTACCCCGCGTCGTTTTCGTAAGAAAAGTTAAACGTGGTATTTGCCGGTCGGCTCGTTCAGCACCCACTCGAGCAGCAGGATCGAATCCTCCAGGCGTTCGAGCTGCGCGGACGACGAGGCGTCCTTCGCCGCGTCGCCTTCGAGGCGCGATTCGAGCGTGCGCTTCTGCATCGCGAGGTCGTTCAGCTTTCGCTTAATCTGTTGTTCGGTGCGCATGCGGTTCGCTTCTCCTTCGGTTCCTTTTCCTGTATCATAACATCATCGGAACGGAAGGAGAAACGAACATGAACAAGAAGCTCGTATATATGAACCACGACGGGGGCGTCGACGATCTCGTGTCGCTCGCCGCCGTCCTGCTGATGCAAGACGTGGAGCTGCTCGGCGTCGGCGTCATTCCCGGCGACTGCTACTTGGAACCGGCGGTAAGCGCATCGCGGAAAATCATCGACGTCTTCGGCAGCGGCGCGAACGTAGAGACGGCCGCTTCGGATTCGCGGGCGAAAAACCCGTTCCCGAAGGAGTGGCGCATGCACGCGTATTTCGTGGACGCGCTGCCGATGCTGAACGAGAAGGACGAGCCCTCGGCGCCGCTGGTCGAAGAGCCCGCGCATCTTCATCTCGCGAGGAAGCTTCGGGAGGCGGACCGCAAGGTCACGCTGCTGTTCACGGGTCCGCTTACGGATTTGTCCCGCGCGCTGCTCGCCGCGCCCGACATCGAAGATAACATCGAGTCGCTCGTCTGGATGGGCGGGTCGTTCAAGGGGACGGGCAACATTATCGAGCCGGAGCATGACGGGACGGCGGAATGGAACGCGTTCTGGGACCCCGAAGCGGCGGCCGACGTCTGGCGCTCGGGCATCGACATTATCGCGTATCCGCTGCTCGCGACCGATCAGGTGCCTTGGACGGTCGCGCGCCGCAACGCCTGGGCTCGGGAGCGCCGGCATCCGGCGCTCGACTTCGCGGCGCAGTGCTACGCGATGTGCCCGCCGCTCGTCCATGTGCACGCGAACGATACGTACTTCCTATGGGACTTGCTTACGACGTCCCACCTCGGCGGCGCGCCGATCGCGACGCTGCGGGAGGTCGCTTGCCGGGTGCATGCTTCCGGTCCGAGCCAGGGACGCATCGAAGAGGCGGATGGGTGCAGAACGATTCGCATCGCGGAGAAGATCGACGCCGAAGCGTTCTTCGCGTATATGACGTCGCTCTTTAAGACGTACAAGGGGTAACGAAGAAGAGGCTGTCCCGATTCGCGGGACAGCCTCTTCTT
The DNA here is from genome assembly GCF_005765165.1 of Paenibacillus antri. Lineage (NCBI taxonomy): Bacteria > Bacillati > Bacillota > Bacilli > Caryophanales > Paenibacillaceae > Paenibacillus > Paenibacillus antri. The sequence goes on from NZ_VCIW01000002.1 coordinate 409,476, forward strand.
CGTCGTGCGCCTCCGTTCAGCCGACCGGACCCGCATTCAAGCTCTTCAAATACTGCTTCGGCGTACAGCCGTTGAACCGCTTGAACAGCTCGTAGAAATGCGCCATGTTGCCGATTCCGACCTCGCTCGCCACCTCCGCGATGCTCCGCCCGCTCGTCACGAGCAGCCGCTCCGCCTTCGCGATCCGCTTGCGGTTGACGTAGTCCGTGAACGAAGCGCCCATCGCCCGCTTGAAATATTTCGAGAAATAAAAGTAACTCATCCCGGCCCGCCGCGCGACTTGTTCCATGTCGATCTTCTCGGCGAGATGCCGGTCCACGTATTCGACGATCGGCTTCATCGCGGATGCGTCCACATGCTCGTGCGCCTGGAGCAGCCCCCTGGTATCTCCTCGCAGCAGCGTCAGCAGCAGATGCTTAATATGCATGCTGGCCGCGATTTCGTAGCCTTTGGACTCCCCGAGGATTTCCTTATGGATGCTCTCGATGATTCGCGCGACCTCGGCGCGCACGGCGGCATTTTCCTCGAACATATAATTCAATTCCTCGAGCGGATGCAGCACTTCGGAGAAGCGGCGGTAATACATCATCATCGCCGGATCGAAATACGGCTCCAGGTCGACGTGAAACACGATATACACGAGCGTATCCGGACCGACGACGCGCCCGCGGTGCAGCTGGGACGAGCCGATGACCATGACGTCTCCGGCTTTCAGCGTATAGGTTCGATTCGGCGTCGATATTTCGTGAACGCCTTCCTGCACGTACAGGAATTCGACTTCCTTGTGATAATGCCAGCGGATGTCCTGCATCGAAGGAGAAGGCTTCTTCGGCTGGCTCGTAAATTGCCATACTTTCAGGCACAAGGCAGGATTTTGATATAGGATCGGTTCCTGAAAAAACTCCAAGGGAGTCGCCCCTTCTCGTCGCCTAGGACAAAATTGGATAAGAAACGGACAAATCGTTGCATAGGCACGGACGCGGAAAGACGGTAAGGTGGTGTCAGGAACGATTATACAACGAAACGAGGATGAGAGACTTATGAAAGTTGCGATCGTCGGCTGCGGCGGCATGGGAACGATCCATGCGTCCTGCTATCAGAGCATTCCGGACGTTACCGTCGTCGGAGTGCACGACATCGATCCGGACGCCATGCGCGCGCTGTCGGACCGGACGGGGGCGACGCCTTACGCGTCGTTCGCCGAGATGCTGGAGCAATCGGGCTGCGAAGCGGTCAGCATCGCGACGCCGAGCCATCTGCATAAGGCGTTCGCGGTGCGGACGGCGGCGGCCGGGAAGCATGTCATCAGCGAAAAGCCGATCGCCCTCACGCTCGAGGACGCCGAGGAAGTCATTCGGACATGCGAGCGGTATGGCGTTCGTCTGTTCGTCGGACATGTGGTCCGGTATTTTCCGGAATACGCCCAGATGAAGGCGAAGGTCGAGGCAGGCGAGCTCGGCCGGATCGGCGTCGTTCACGCGAAGCGCGCGGGCGCGCATCCGGGCGACCGGCGTCCTTGGTTCAAGGATGCCGAACAGAGCGGGGGCGTCGCCCTCGACTTGATGATCCACGATTTGGATTTCCTTCGGTGGACGCTCGGCGAGGTGCGCTCCGTCTACGGGCTGCATCGCGTGGAGGATACGGTGGAATACGCTTCGGCGACGCTCGTGTTCGAAAGCGGGGCGGTGGCGAACGCGGAAGCGTATTGGGGCTATCCGGGACCGTTCCACACGTCCGCCGAAATCGCCGGCAGCCGCGGGGTCGTTCGCAACCACAGCCTCGAGTCCGCTTCGCTGCACGTTCGCCGAGCGGCCGTCGAGGCGAAGAACGGAACGTTCGTCGAGGTGCCGCAAAGCCCGGGATATCATTCGCCTTACGAGCTGGAGCTGCGCGATTTCATCGATTGCATTCGCAGCGGGCGGGAGTCCGAAGTGACCGGGCGGGACGCCTATAAGGCGCTCGAGCTCGCGCTGGCGGTCATGGAATCGGCCAAGACCGGCAAGGCGGTCGTATTCGATCGAAACCTGGGGGAGGGTCTGAGATGAACAAGTTGAAGGTAGGCATGATCAGCTTCGCGCACGGTCACGCCTTCTCCTATCTGGATGCGCTGCTCCGTCTGCCGGACGTCGAGGTCGTCGGGATCGCCGACGAATCGGCTTCCCGGGTCGAGAAGGTCGTGCGCGAGCGAGGGCTCGCCTATTACGAGGATTACCGGGAGCTGCTTGCGAACGACGCGGCGGACGCGGTCGTTATTTGCTCGGAAAACGTTCATCATGCGCGGCTGACGATCGACGCGGCGAAGGCGGGGAAGCACGTCGTCTGCGAGAAGCCGCTCGGCGTCTCCGTCGAGGAAATGGAGCGCATGGTCGCCGCTTGCCGAGACAACGGCGTGCAGCTGATGACCGCGTTCCCTTGCAGGTACTTGGCCGCCGTCGTCCGCGCGAAGGAAGCGGTCGACCGAGGCGAGATCGGCTCGATCGTCGCGATCAAGGGCACGAACCGGGGCTCCATGCCGGGCGGCTGGTTCGTCGACCCGGCGTTGTCCGGCGGCGGCGCGCTGCTGGATCATACGGTTCACGTCATGGACCTTATGAACTGGTTTACCGGTTCCCGGGCGAAAGAAGTGTACGCTTACGCCGCCACCTTGTTCCATGAAGAGCTCCAGGTGGACGACGCCGGCATGATTCACGTGAAGTTCGAGAACGGCGTCTTCGGCGTGCTCGACACGAGCTGGTCGCGGCCGAAGTCGTTCCCGACCTGGGGCGACGTAACGATGGAAATCGTCGGCACGAAGGGGAGCATCTCCGTGGACGCCTTGGCGCAAAAGAACGAGCTGTACAGCGAGGCGACGGGTAAGGGCCATCATCTGTTCTGGGGCGACAACATGGACTTCTACATGATGAAGTCGTTCACGGATGCGCTGCTTCACGGCGAGCCGGCGCCGATCTCCGGCGAAGACGGGCTCCGTTCGGCCGAGGTGGCGCTGGCCGGCTACGCCTCCGTGAAGCTGGGGCAGCCGGTGAAGTTGTAGCATACTAAGAATAAAGCGCGTTCGCCTGTACGATCGGGGCGAGCGCGCTTTTCTATTTTCGCGCCGCCGGCGAACAGTTCGGCATGCCGATTCCTCCTTCGATGCTTCCATTGTAGGTCCTGAGAGAGGTCGGAGATACGAGACTTTTTTTACTCCGTTGTCCATTTTCTACTACTTGCGTTCGATCCATTGTATGCGCCGGTCGGATTCGCTAAGGTAGGGGCGAAACCTAAACACGAAGGCGGAGTGGGAGCATGAGAGGAACGTTCGAACGGGCGAAGGCGCGCGTAGGGGTCATTACGGTCGGTCATGAGCCGTATTGGGGGCAATTCCCGGGGTTGAAGGAAGAGCTTGAAGGCTACGGACGAGAGTTCGAAAAGATGCTGCGGGCGAACGACGTCGACGTCGTTTCGGGCGGCTTCGTCGACAACGTCGACAAGTCGTTCGCGGCGTCCGCGTCGTTGAAAGCGAAGGACGTCGACTTTTTATTTTGTTTCTTAAGCACGTACGTCACGTCGTCCTCCGCGGCGACCGCGATTCTCAACCTGAACGTGCCGACGGTGCTGGTGGCGCTGCAGCCTCGCAAGCGCCTCGATTATCGGAATACGACGACGTATATGCAGCTTGCGAACGACAACATCTGCTCGCTGCCGGAAATCGGCGGCGTCCTCGTCCGCGCGGGCAAGCCGGCGGCGGGCATGATCGTCGGGACGCTGCACGACGACGAGCGGGCGGTACGGGAGCTGCGGTCGTGGTGCCAGGTCGCGAACGCGCGGCGCGCTTTCAAGCATGCGAAGATCGGCTACCTCGGGCATACGTACGAGGGGATGTACGATATGAACTCGGATCCGACGGCGTTCACGGCGGCGTTCGGCTCGCACGTGCAGATGCTCGAGATGTGCGATCTCGCGAAGCTCGTCGGCGACGTAACTTCGGGCGAGACGCAGGAGAAAATCGAAGAGATCAAGAGCGTATTCACGATCGCCGATCCGTTCATCGATCCGGTGACGCGCCCGATCCGGCCGGAGGATCTCGAATGGTCGGCGAAGGTCGCCGTAGGGCTCGACAAGCTGGTCGCGGAGTACGGCTTGACGGGACTGGCGTATTATTACCGCGGGCGCGACAACAACGAGTACGAGCGTATCGGATCCAACATGGTGCTCGGCAATTCGCTGTTGACGGGCAAGGGCGTGCCGCTTGCGGGCGAAGCGGATCTGAAAACGTGCGCGGCGATGCTGATCATGGACCGGCTGGACGCGGGCGGCTCCTTCGCCGAGCTCCATCCGTGCGACTTCGTCGACGATATCGTGCTCGTCGGACACGACGGGCCGCATAACATCAAGATCGCGGACGGCCGCCCGGTCATTCGCGGGCTCGAGGTGTTTCACGGCAAGGCCGGCTCCGGCATCGGCGTCGAGTTCAGCATCAAGTCCGGGCCGGTCACGCTGCTCGGCATTTCGCAGACGGCGGACGGCCGCTTCAAGATGATCGCGACCGAAGGCGAGTCCATCAAAGGGGAAATTCCGCAGACGGGCAATACGAATACGCGGTGCAGCTTCGGCGTAAGCGTAGCGGAGTTTATCGAGAAGTGGTGCTCCGCGGGACCGACGCATCACTTCGCCCTTGGGGTGGGCCATGTCGGGGCGAAAATCAAGAACGTCGCGAAGGTCATGGGCATCGAACTGGAGATCGTGTAATGGGAGGCCAGGGACGTATGCAATCGATCGGAGAAGGTCGCATGCTCCGGCGGGCGACGCTCGAGATGAGCCTCAAGCCGTTCCGGAGCCTCGAGCCGGCGGCGATCGAAGCCGTGTGCGAGGAAGCGTTGCGCCAATGGAAGCCGTTGCTCGACATGGCGGAGAGCGCTTCGATGCTGCTGTGGATATCGGACGGCAGCGAAATCTTGACGTGGAACGGCGACGAATCGACGGCATTCGAATGGGCGAAATATATCGGCTTCGCCAACGAGGAGTACTTCAGCCATATTCAGGACAAGAGCAGCTTGAAAATCGCGCGGCCGTACGCGGACGATCCGGTGCGCATGACGTACGGAGATCTGAAGCGGATCGTCGCCGCCTTCAAGCGGATCGCGGCGGATCGATTCGGCGTACGCCTCGAGGTCGGCGCCACCTTCGACGCGGGACCGGAATTCGCATATTCCGACTTTAAATACAAGCTGCATCCGGAGATCAATCGGGCGGAGCTCGGCGGCCGATATATCGGACTGAAGGCCGACTACACCGTCGTGTGCACGTGGTCCAAGCTGAAGGCGGACGGCGCGTCGTACGCGGCGTACCCGCAGGGCATCCCCGAAGGGACGCCGTTCGGGCGCTTCTTCGGACGGCAGTGCGCAAGCTTCCTGCCGGCGCTCGGCTTCGATTACATTTGGTTTTCCAACGGCTTCGCGCTGTCGTATTTCCCGTGGACGTACCTCGGCGCCAACTACGACGGCACGTCGCTGCCGCTGGCTGATTACGAGGAGCTCTCTTCGAAGGTCCTCTCCTTCTGGGACGAGTTCAAGCGCGAATGCCCGGGCTATCGAATCGAGATCCGGGGCACGAACTTCGGCACCGGCATGGATCTCGCGAAGGACCATATTCCGATGCTCGATTTATACGAGAAGGGATACCTCGAGTATCCGGCGCCGAATTCGCCGTGGGGGGCGCTCAACTTCGACTTCGGGCTCGAGATGACCGGCTATATGTCGCGCATCGCCGAGCTGCCGGGAGACGCGTACCCGTTCCGCTATTATCCGAACGACCCATGGTTTTGGCAAAATCCGTGGAACGATCTGTACGACCGCGAGCCGCACGACATCTATTGTCCGCTCGCCGCGGCGCGGATCAATCGCGAGGGCGGCGTCGAAAGCCCGGGTATCATTGAAATTCTAACCATCGACACGGAGAGGGGCGAGCTCGACGAGACGACCCCGGCCGAGGTGATACCGCATCTTCGGCGCGCGCTGCGGGACCGTCCCGACGCTCCGGGACTGCTGACGTGGCTGTATCCGTTCCGGGAGCTGCACGAAGCCGCCGCCGGGGCGAGCGACGCTTCGGGCGCGGCGCTGTTCCACGACTGGTTCGTGCGCGGCGCCGTCAACGCCGGACTGCCGCTGAACACCGTCGTCGGCACGGACGTCTTCTTCGCGATGGACGAGGAAGCGCGGCGCGGCCTGGACGGGACGATTCTGTTCGTCGCGACGAGCTGGTTGACGGAGGACAAGGCGGCGCGCATCGCGGATCACGTTCGCCGCGGGGGCAAGGCGCTCCTATACGGCGCGGCGCGCGGCGAACCGCTGCTCGAGCTGCTGAATCTTCGCCTCGAGCAGCCGATCGAGGGCGACTTCGAGCTCGACGTTCGATATGAAGAAGACGAACTCGAGGAAGCGTCGACGCGCGCGCGGCGGCTGCGCCACCAGTCGATGATCGGCGACGGCGGACTGGCCGAGACGGTGCGCGACCCGGGGGACCCGCATACGCGCGTCGGCGCCGAAGCGCGGCAGGACGGGCGAACCCGCGCCTTCGCCGTGAGCCGGGCGCTGCCCGAATGGAACGGCGGACGCATCGGTTGGGTCCGCGGTTCGCTGCCGTTCGAGCCGTCGGGCGTCACGCATTTGCCGGTTCGGCAATCGTTCGAGTGGATGGACGCGTCGATTCTCGCGCGGTATGCGCTGCAAGATTTCGGGTTTACGCTGCTGCAGCGCAAATACGAGGAGCGCTCCACGCCCGCGATGCTGTTCCTGAAACGCCGCGATAACGCTTGGTTCCTCGTCGGCTGCAAGAAGGATTCGTCGGTGCGCTTCCGCCTCGCGTTCCCGGACGGCGAGCCGCTGGTCATCGGGCAGACGACGGTCGCGGGCCGAGGAGGGGCCGAGTACGCCTTGGATCGGACGTTCCACGACGAATGCCGCGTCTTCGCGGCGCAGGACCGCCCTAGTCAGGCGTGGTGCCGCGAGCTGAGCCCGGTGCCGACCCGCGCGAAGCATTCGGTCCGGCATTTCGCCGTCGGGGGGCTCGACGACGCGACGCTGACCGTCTATCCGCCGATCGAAGCGCTGGACGCCGGCCGCGTCGAGCTGAATCGGGACTTCCCGGAGGGCGAGGCGGTGCCGTTCGAGCGGAAGGGGAACCGCATCGTCGCGACCGGCGTCTCGGGGACGGTGAGCGTCACATGGTAGGCAAATACCGGATCGTTCCGACGGAGGCGGCGCGCCGCGCGGTCGGGGCGATGGACTTCCGCCGCCTGCTGAACCAAGTGTGCTGCCCGACGTTCGGCCGCATCGGCGAAGCGCGTCTCGAAGAGTTCGGCGCGATGTTCTTCCATCCGACGGAGCGGGACGCGTTGGAAGCGGCGATCTCGAAGTTCCGATCGCGCTGCGAAGTGCCCCCGTTCATCGTGAGCGACCTCGAGTGCGGTCCGGGCAACATGATCCTCGGCGCGACGAAGTTTCCCTACATGATGGGACTGAGCCAGACGAATTCGCCGGAATCGGCCTACGAGGCCGGCCGCATCGCCGCCGTAGAAGCGGGGGCGCTCGGCTACAATTGGACGTTCTCGCCGGTGGCGGACCTGGCGGTCGACCCGGACAGTCCGGTCGTCGGCATGCGCAGCGCGGGAAGCGATCCCGAACAGGTCGTCAAGATGGCGGGCGCGTACATGGACGGCTTGCAGCGGCACGGGATGATGGCGACGATCAAGCATTTCCCGGGGGACGGGTATACGTCCTGGGATCAACACTTGACGACGCCGTCGCTCCCGCTCGGCCGCGCCGCGTGGCGGGAAGGGCCGGGGCGCGTCTTCCGGGAGTTGATCGAGCGCGGGGCGATGGCGGTCATGCCCGGCCATATCGCGCTGCCGGCGTTCGACGAGCCCGACGCGAACGGACTGTACCCGCCCGCCACCGTATCGAAGCGGCTGCTCGTCGATCTGCTGCGGGGAGAGCTCGGCTTCGAGGGATTGGTCGTTACCGACGCGATGGAGATGGGCGGCATCGTCGGCTACATGAACTATTACGACGCGTGCGCCGCCGCCCTCGAGAACGGCTGCGACATGCTGCTGTTCCCGCGCATGGACGACCGATTTTACGCGGAGATGGAGCGGCGCGTCGAAGCGGGGGCGCTGCGGCTCGAGACGATGCGCGAGCGGGCGGCGCGCATCGTGGCGCTGAAAGGGCAGATGGGCTTATTCGATGCGGCCCCGTCCGCGCCGCATCCGGAGCGCATCGATCCGGACGCGCACGCGGCAGTCGCGCGGCGGGTCGTCGAGGAAAGCATAACGGTCGTCCGAGATCGCAACGGCCTCGTCCCGTTCGCCGCCGGACTCGAGACGAAGGTGCTGCACGCGGTCGTCATGAACAACCACGATCGGTACGGCGACCTGCTGGCGCGGATGAAGCGGGAGCTCGAGAAATGCGCGGGCGTCGTCGACCAGTGGGTCGATCCGGGTCCGGACGCGTTGTTCGGGGCCGCGGCGGAACGGCGCTACGACCTGATCGTCTGCTCGATCGGCAGCCGGCTCAGCTACGGCCTGAACGTCGTGCGACTGCACGACGAGGTCGCGCGCAACATGATGGGCGGCTGGACGAAGTTCGACACGCCCGTCGTGTTCGTTTCGCACTTCCACCCCTTCGTGCATAAGGAGTACGAAGCTTCGATCGAAACGATGATCAATACATACGGAGATCTCGAATGCACGGCCGAACTGCTTGTGCAAGGCATCTTCGGACGGAGGCCGCTTCGGCGGACGCTGCACGCGCACGACGAATAGCCGTCTCCTAGAAAGCAAGGCCCTGCGAACCCGCTCGCAGGGCCTGTTTTATAACATGCTCCGGAAAACATCGAATAAAGGCAAAAACGGACAACGACCGCAAAAATGAGAAATATCGTTATGGTGACGTCCGATTTACACTTAGGGTTGTTGGAAACGAACATGTTCGGGAGGTGGGCGCATCCGTCGGCAGCCGGAGGGATCCGGCATCGCGAATCCAAAACAAAAGGAGCGAAAACAATTGAAAACGAGGAAAAGAGCGGCATTGGGTTTGATCGCTTTCCTGATGATGCTGAGTTCGCTTACGGTCGCTTCGCCTGCGCGGGCGAACGAAACCGTCTCGACGATCGAGATCGATCCGTCTTCCGTCGTGACGCAAGACTTTCTTGGCATCGGCGCCGAATACGACCCCTTCCATTTCATGCCGGAGAGCGTTGGAAACGGATACAACGAACAATGGTGGGAGATCGAGAAACGGCGAATCGCCAAAATGCAGCCGGACATTCTTCGATTATGGTTCCAGATCGATTGGATGGAGCCCGTCAACGACAACGCCGACCCGAACGTGATCGACTGGTCCAACTTGCGGACGGACAGCCCGAAGATGCAGTCGGTATATAAAGTCTTGGATTTCTTGAAGGAGCAAGACATCGACGTCATGCTCGTCGCGGGATGGAAGATGAGCGAGGAAGTCCAAGACTGGCTTGGCTTCGAAGGTTTGCCGAAGCCGGAGACAAGCGCTCCGACGGATCTCGACGAATGGGCCGAGTGGGTGTCGGCGACGCTGCAGCAGCTCGTCGTCAACCGGGGGTACGACAATATCCGATACGTGATGTCGTATAACGAACCGAACTTGGCCGATTTCGAAACGCCGCCGGGCATCGATCAGAAGGCGTATTACGCGGAGATGTATCGGAAAATTCATGAACGCCTCGTTACGGACGGGGTGCGCCATCTCGTCAAGCTGGCGGGCCCCGACGAATCTTCGGGCCTCGACTGGACGCAGTACGCCGTCGATCGCATGGACGATATCTTGGATGTGTACGACGGACACGCCTACGGGTACAATTACAGTTCCTTAGGCGCCTGGGCGAACGACAGGCTTCAACATGTCCGGCCGACGGGGAAACCGCTCGTCATTACGGAATTCGCCGCGCCCGGAACGAAGACGACCTATCAGAACGGGGTGGAGCTTGCCGACTTGATCGTGTCGGGCATGCGGAGCAACGTGTCGGGCATGCTGCTGTGGCGGCTCGCGGATCAGCATTTGCCCGAGCCGCTGAATTTCCTCGACAGCGCCGAGTTCGGCACCTGGTCGTGGCTTCCGAATTCCGCGCTGCCGCGTTACACCTATTACTCGCTCAGCCTGTTCACGTGGTTCACCGCGCCGCATTCCCAAGTCGTCCGGTCGACGTCGAACGACGGCGACTTGCACGTCGCGACCGTAAAGCGGCCTGACGGACACTATGCCGTCTTCGTCGTGAATAAGGCGAAGACGGGAACGAAGCAGGTGTCTATCCAATTCGCCGAGGCGGTGAACCAGACGTTCCGCAGACATCTCTACTCGGATGAAACCGTACGCACGGCGAGCGCTTCGATCCGTCCGAGCGACGCGTCCTGGCCGGATGTGAGCGCCGGATTTCTCGACTCGTCCGTCCCGGCGAACAGCGTAGCCGTCTATACGACCGCGCCCGAGCCGACGCAGATCGAAATCGCCCCGGGCGAGCTGTCGGCCGCGCTCGGAGCCGGCATCGACTTCGAAGGCGCGATGACCGGGACGGACGGCGACATGGCCTGGTCCGTCGTCGGGGGGCCGGCTTACGGCACGATCGATGCCGAGGGCGGCTACACGGCGCCGCTCGCGCTGCCGGCGGAGCCGCAGGCGCTTATCAAAGCGGAACGCGCCGGGGCTCCGGACGACCGAGACTTCGCCGTCGTCCGGTTGCAGGTCGTCGGCGCGACCGCATTCGGCGACGATGCCGAAGTGCGTCTGACTTGGGCGCCGTCGCTCGGCGCCCAGGGCTATAACGTGAAGCGGAGCGAAACCGCGAACGGCCCATATACGACGGTAGCCGCCGGCGTCGCAGGTACGTCTTACGTCGACACGGGCTTGGAAAACCGCAAGACCTATTATTACGTTATATCGGCCGTGAACGGCTATGGGGAGGCGGCGGATTCGAAGCCGGTATCGGCGACGCTGACGTCCAATTCGATGGAGGACGCGTTCGACGGAAAAGACCTCGACTTGACGCAGTGGGAGCTCGTGAATCAAGGGCTGCGCTCGACGCTGCCGACGGGGATCGAAGCCGACGTGACGGACGGCGCTCTGCGTTTCCAGGGAACAAGCACCGTGAACTACTGGGGCGGCAGAGGGGCGAAGAGCGCTTTCCCGTTCTTCGCGACGCCGGAGAGGCACCTGATCGTCGAGGTGGACCGATTGTCGTTGGAGGGGCAAGGCACCGCGCAAAACAGCGCGCTGTGGCTTTACATCAACGGCAGCCAATCGCTCCGGTTCAGTCAATATTCGGGCAATAAACAATGGGTATACAACTACAATGGGGGCGGAGATACGCTCGTGTACGCGGGCGAGGACGCCGGGAACCATAAAATGAAGTTCGTGCACGACGGCGTAAGCGCGCATATCTTCGTGGACGGCCACCAACTAACTAGCGTGCCGGTCGGATGGAACTCCAATATGCGCATCATCTTGGGCGCGGAGGCGCGGGCGAGCGGGGATACGATCGATACGAAATTCGATAACGTTCGAGTGTATACCGATCGGTCCCCCGTCGAAGCTCCCGCGAATTTGCAAGCCGTCGCCGGCGGCGCGAGGGTTCGGCTGAGCTGGAGCGCCGTCCCGGACGCGGACGGCTACACGGTGAAGCGGAGAAGCTCGTCCCGCCTTCCGTTCGAAACCGTCGCGGACGGCGTCGTCGGTTTGCAGTACGCCGATTTCTCGATCGTTAGCGGCGCAACGTACGAATACGTCGTCACCGCCGTCCGCGGCGGCAAGGAAAGTCTGCACTCGAACCGAGCGACGGCCGTGCCGAAGTCGCTCGAGGCGACGGTCGACAATCCGGAAGCGGAGAAAATCGGAGCATGGACGCTCGGCGCCGGTCTGCCGAACTATATCGGAGCGAATTACGCCGTACATTCGACCGGCGCCGGCGACCATTCGCTTCGCTGGAGGCCGAACTTACCGATGGCCGGCGCTTACGCCGTATATTACAACTTGCCGAACGGCAATGCGGATCGTTCGACGAACGCGCCGTATACCGTCCATTATCACGGCGGGTCGGAGACGTTCCTCGTCGATCAACAAGGAGTCGGGGGCGAATGGAAGCGGCTCGGCGTCTTCGATTTCCTTGCGGGGGATTCGGGATACGTCGAGATCACGGACCGGGCGAACGGCAAGTACGTCATCGCGGATGCAGTGAAGTTCGTGAAGGTGGACGACATCGCTCCCGTGACGACGGCCGAGGCGTTGGGGGAAGAGCGCAATGGATGGTACGTCGCCGAAGCGACGGTGACCTTGACCGCGACCGACAGCCTGTCCGACGTCGAACGAACGGAATATCGTTGGAACGGCGGGAGTTGGGAGACGTACGAAGGGCCGTTGCATGTAACGGAGGAAGGGGAGCATCTTCTCGAATTCCGCTCGATCGACGAAGCGGGGAACGCGGAAGCGCCACAATCGTCGACGATCGCGATCGACGCGACCCCTCCGTCGCTGGAATGGCTCGGCGTGGAAGAGGGAGCGACGTATATCGGGGCCGTTACCCCGTCGGCGAACGCGTCCGACCCTTGGAGCGGTGTCGCAAGCTTGGCGTTCGAGTTGGACGGCTCGCCCTGGTCGCCGGGCGCGCCGATCGAAGAGCCCGGGCCGCACGTTCTGAAGGCGACGGCGACGGATCGGGCGGGACACGCCGCCGATGCGGAGATTCGGTTTACCGTCAAGGACGCCGCGTCGCTGCGGGTCGTCGGAGATCCCCTGAAGATCGGCGCGGGACCGCACTCGCTCTCCGCGCAAGTCGATCCGACGGAACCGAACGACCGCGCGAACATCGGCGGTCTGCCGGTGCGGATGTCGCTATGGCGGTTGGATAAGGATTTCGCGTGGACGTCGGTGACGGAGGACGTCTACGCTACGACGAGCGAAGAGGGACTCGCAACGGTCGAACTGGAGCTCTCCGACGGATTATACCTTGTGAAGGCCGAGCTGCAGGCGAACGATTTCTTCGTCGCGAATGAGCCCGCGTTGTCGTTCGCCGTCGTGAAAAACTCGCAAAGGCCCTCGGGAGCCGAAGGGCGAAACGAGCTGCCCCCGGCCTTCACCGGAACGATGACGCTCGATCTGAGGGAGTACGGCTTGGAACCGAAGCTGAAGGCGACCGGTTGGACATGGGTCGGCGGGAATACGCTGCAAGCGGAAGGACGGCACGGTCAAGAGAGCTACGCGGTGCAGCTTCTCTTTCAATCGACCGATCCGGAGCCGAACGCGACGCTGCGGGTGTGGGAAGGTTTCGATACGACCGCCGCCCCGATCGTCGACGTGCCGAGCGTCCCTTTCGCCTATTTGACAGCCGCCGAGGGACTTTAGCGGCGAACCGAAGGGCGCCCCCGTCCCGCGACGGCGGCGCCTTGTAACGAATACACATACACGAGGTGGAGCGCAATGATAATGAAGCATGCGATCGAATGGGAAGTGGGCTGGAGCGACTCCGCCGCGGCGGCTCCCGCACGGTTCGTACCGGCGACGGTTCCCGGCGCGGTCCAATTGGATTGGGCGAGAGCGGAAGGCTGGCCGGACCATACGTACGGGGAAAATTGGCGGGAGTATGGATGGATGGAGGACAAATATTGGGTATACCGCACGCGCCTTCAGGCGCCGTCCCCGCAAGAAGGGGAGCGGGTGGCGTTCGTGTCCGGAGGCATCGATTACAGCTTCGCGATTCGGTTGGACGGGGTCGAGCTTCTGAAACAGGAGGGGATGTTTACGCCCGTCGACATGGACCTCACGGATCGGTATCGCCCGGGCGCGGTGTTGGAAGTCGTCGTCGACCCCGCCCCGAAGCGCGCGGATGCGCATAGGTCCCGAGCGGAAGCGGATCATTCCGTCAAGCCCGCGGTCAGCTACGGCTGGGATTGGCATCCCCGGCTGATTCCGCTCGGGATCTGGGACGAGACGCACTTGGAGATTCGACCGGACGTTTACCTTGCGAACGCCGAGACGTTTTACGACTTAAACGACGGGTTGGACGCGGCGGAGCTGCGGCTCGACGTCGAACTGAATCGGTACGCCGCAGGCGCGTTGACGTGGCGGTTGACCGATCCCGACGGCGAGTCGGTGTTCGAGCGGACCGTCGACACGACGGATAAGCGGATTAGTCTCCATGCGACGATCGACCGTCCGCGGTTATGGTGGCCGCATGACCAAGGGCCGCAGCCGTTGTACTTGTCCGAAGTGTCGTGGACCGACGGGAGTCGTTCGGACTCGGCCTCGACGCGACGCCTCCAGCGCATCGGCTTCCGCCGCGTGCGCTTAACGATGCACGAAGGCGCTTGGAGGGAGCCCGTCGGCTTCCCGAAGAGCCGAAGTCATCCGCCCATCACGCTCGAGGTCAACGGGCGCAACGTATTCGGCAAAGGGACGAACTGGGTCAATCCCGACATCTTCCCGGGGACGATCACGGCAGAACGTTACCGAACGCTGCTCGAGCTCGCGAAAGACGCTCATATGAACCTGCTTCGCGTCTGGGGCGGCGGCATCGTCAATAAGGAGAGCTTCTTCGAGCAATGCGACGAGATGGGGATTATGGTGTGGCAAGAGTTCCCGCTGGCCTGCAATCTGTATCCCGATAAACCCGACTATTTGCGAGTGCTCGACCAAGAATCGCGGTCGATCGTCTCCCGGCTTCGAAAGCATCCTTCGCTCGTCTTGTGGTGCGGCGGCAACGAGTTGTTCAATTCCTGGTCCAGGATGACGGACCAATCGCTGCCGCTTCGTCTTCTCAACGCGAATTGCTACGCGCTCGACCCGAAGACGCCGTTCCTGATGACGTCCCCGGTCGAAGGGATGGGGCACGGCAATTACGTATTCCGTTATCAGAACGGCGAAGACGTGCTCCAAGCGATGCCGAAGGCGAACAACACGGCGTATACCGAGTTCGGCGTGCCTTCGCCGTCGCCGGTGGAGCTGCTCAAGCGATTTATACCGCCGGAGGAGCTGTTCCCTCCGAAGCCCGGAACGTCTTGGGAGAGCCATCATGCGTTCAACGCCTGGGTCGGGGAGACGTGGCTGATGCCGCGCTTGATCGAGGACTACTTCGGTCCCAGCGAGACGCTCGAGCAATTGGTCGAACGCGGGCAGCTGCTTCAATCCGAGGGGTATAAATGCATCTTCGAGGAAGCTCGCAGACAGAAGCCGCGATGCTCCATGGCGCTCAATTGGTGTTACAACGAGCCTTGGCCGACCGCCGCGAACAACAGCATCGTCTGCTGGCCGGCCGAGCCGAAACCCGCATACTATGCCGTACAGTCGTCGAACAGGCCCGTATTGGCCAGCGCGCGAATTCCGAAGTTCGAATGGAAGGAGGGGGACTGGTTCGAGCCGGAGCTATGGCTGCTGAACGACAGTCCGGCGACGGTGCCGGGAGGGCGCATGGCGGCGTACCTCGACCTAGGGACCGGAGGAAGGCACCTGCTCCTCGCCTGGGATGTACCGGAGACCGGACCGAACGAGAATCGCCGAGGTCCGACCGCGCGATTCCGGATCCCCGCGGCGAGCGACGAACGGATGAAGCTCGAACTCGTCATGCCCGACGCGCCGGAGAGAGACTCGGTCTATACCCTATTGTTTACATCCGAGAATCGTCCGGCGCCGCAGCCTAGGTCCGTGCTGAATCTATAAAATGAATTCCATTAATATAAGGCAAGAAGCGCAAGAATGTCTCGTATCGAACCGGAACGCCCCCCTTATATAATCGAAATGTAAGCGAAACCAACAAACAAGCGAGGGGAAACTATGAATTTCGAAAAGAAGAAGGGGCGGACCGCGCTCGCCTTGGCGTTGGCTGCATTCCTGGCGTTAAGCGCCTGCGGAAGCGCCGGGAACGACGACGCGACCGCGCCGGAGGGAACGAAGCAAAGCCAAGAACAAACGAGCGAAGGCGCCGGGAGCTCCGCCGAGAAACCGGCGGCGCCGGAAGGCCCGCTCGGCAAATACGATCCGCCGATCGAGGTGACGACGGTGCGGTTCGTCAATGCAAGCTTCAAATACGACGAAGGAAAGTCCATCGACGATAACATCTGGACCGACATCTTCAAGAACGAGTACGGCATCCACGTGAAAAACCTGTGGACGGTCGACGAATCGCAGTATCGGCAGAAGCTGAATATTTCGATCGCGTCGGGCGACATTCCGGACTTCATGCTCGTGAACAAGGAAGAACTGATGCGCCTTTACGAATCCGACCAACTGGAGGATATGAGCGGCGTTCTCGAATCGTACGGAAGCGATTACTTGAAGGAACTGCTGAACCAAGATAACGGCGCGGCGCTGCGGGCGGCTACGTTCGACGGCAAGCTGGTCGGCATTCCGCAGACGCAGGTGAACGGCGGCGTCAGCACGGGCGAGATGATCTATCTTCGCTACGACTGGCTGAAGAAGCTGAACCTGCCGGAGCCGAAGACGATCGACGACGTCGTGAAGATCGCGACCGCCTTCGCGAAGGACGATCCGGACGGCAACGGCGTCGCCGACACGTACGGTCTCGGCATGAATAAGGATTTGTTCCAGACGCACGGGACGGTGAAGGGCTTCCTGAACGGATTCGGCGCTTATCCGGATATGTGGCTGAAGGGCGCGGACGGCAAGCTCGTTCACGGCTCGATCCAGCCGGAGACGAAGACGGCGCTGCAGAAGCTGTCCGAGCTGTACGCGAACGGCGTCATCGACCGCGAGTTCGCCGTCAAGGACTGGAACAAGGTCGCGGAGGATGTCGCGGCGAACCGGCTCGGCCTCGCGTACGGAACCGTCTCGGACGGCGGTCACATTCACCGCGCGAATAAAGACAACAACCCGGACGCCGAGTGGAAAATTTATCCGATCGTCTCGCTTGACGGCAGTCCCGTGCATCCGCAGCTCGCGGATACGGCGAATAACTTCTACGTCGTGAAGAAGGGCGCGAAGCACCCGGAAGCGATAATCAAGCTGGCGAATATCTATCTGGAGCACTACTACTTGACGAGCTACGCGCCGGACCCGAACCCGTTCATCTCCAGAGACGGCGGCATCTTCCCGGGCAAATACCACCCGACGGTCATCGATCCGCTCAACGTCAACCTCGACGCCTTCCGGCTCGTGCAAGAAGCGTTGGCGTCGGGCGACGGCAGCCACCTCGGCTTCCCGGCGAACGTCCACTTCGATCGTCTGACGAAGTACGCGGCGGGCGACCAGGAGATGTGGTTCTCCACCATCGTCTTCGGGGCCGAAGGCTCCTACAGCGTCATCGACTATTACGATAAGAACAAGCTCGGCATATACAGCGAGTTCCAAGGCGCGGCGACGCCGACGATGACGGAGAAGATGTCCTCATTGAAGAAGTTCCAGGATGAAACGTTCACGAAGATCATTATGGGGCAGGCGTCGATCGACGAGTTCGACAAGTTCGTGGAAGAGTGGAAGAAGTTGGGCGGCGACAAAATTACCGAAGAAGTTAATGCAAGCTTATAGACGTAACAAAGCGCTCCATCGAGAAGGCGAAGCGATTCGCCTTCTCCTATCCTTTTCCCGGAGGAAACTTACATGCTTACGAAATGGCGGTTGGAGATGCCGCTGCATCTCATGCTGATTCCGGGCCTCGTCGCGATTCTGATCTTCAGCTACATTCCGATGGTCGGGGTCGTCATCGCGTTCCAGAAGTTCATGCCGGTCAAGGGGCTGTTCGGCTCGGAGTGGATCGGGCTCGACAACTTCCGGTATATGACGGAGCTCCCCGGATTTTACCGTATCGTGTGGAACACGATCTTCATCGCGACGATGAAAATCGTATCCGGACTCGTCGTACCCGTGACGATCGCGATATTGCTGAACGAAATCCGCAAGGAGTTTTACAAGCGTTCGATCCAAACGCTCATTTACTTGCCGTATTTCTTGTCTTGGGTCATCTTAAGCGGCATCTTGATCGATATTTTGTCGCCCAGCAAAGGGATCGTCAACCTGTTCATCCAATGGCTCGGCTTCGAGTCCCAGTTTTTCCTCGGGGACAATAAGTGGTTCCCGTACACGCTCGTCATCTCCAACGAATGGAAGGAGTTCGGCTTCAGCACGATCGTCTATTTGGCCGCGATCGCCGGCATCAATCCTTCGCTGTACGAAGCGGCGATCGTGGACGGCGCGAATCGCTGGAAGCAAATCTGGCATATTACGCTGCCCGGCATGACGCCGATCATCGTGTTGATGGCGACGCTCAGCATCGGCAGCATTCTGAACGCGGGCTTCGAGCAAGTGTTTAACTTGTACAGCCCGGTCGTATACGAGAGCGGGGACATTATCGACACGTTCGTCTACCGGATCGGCCTCGTCGAAGCGCAGTACGGTCTCGCTACGGCGGTGGGGCTGCTGAAATCGGTCGTCTCGCTCATTCTCATTTCGGTTTCTTATTTCCTGGCGTATCGTTTCGCCAACTACCGCATCTTCTAAGGGGGGACAACACATGGTCGGACGCGGCACTTGGTCTATGCGCATTTTCCAAATCATGAACTACAGCTTCCTCACTCTGTTGGCGATCGTCTGCGTCTTGCCGTTGATTCACCTGTTCGCCATCTCGTTAAGCTCCAACAGCGCGGCCACGGCGGGGGAGGTATTTCTCTGGCCGGTGGACTTTACGACGAAGTCGTACGAATTCGTGCTCTCGGAATCGGCGTTCATGAAGGCGATGGGCGTAACGCTGCTGCGCGTACTGCTCGGCGTCAGTCTCAATATGGCGCTGACGATTCTCGTGGCGTACCCGTTGTCGAAGGATGCGTCGGCGTTAACGGGGAGAACGGTCTACGTATGGATTTTCGTATTTACGATGTTATTCAGCGGCGGGATCATCCCGATGTATATGACGATGCGTCTGCTCGGGCTGCTCGATACGGTGTGGGTGCTCGTCCTTCACGCCGCGGTGCCGGTATTCAACGTCGTTATACTGCTCAACTTCTTCCGCAACCTGCCTAAGGAGTTGGAGGAAGCGGCGTTAATCGACGGCGCGGGCCATTGGCGGATCATGTGGAGCATCTTCGTCCCGTTGTCGGCGGCTTCGATCGCCACGGTCACGCTGTTCGCGATCGTGATGCATTGGAACTCTTGGTTCGACGGCATTCTATTCATGAACTCGCCGGACAATTATCCGCTTCAAAGCTATTTGTACACCGTCGTAGTAGGCATGCAAGCGATCATCAGCAGCTCGACCGATCTGGAATTGCTCGAGATGGTGTCGGACCGAACCGCGAAGGCGGCGCAGCTGTTCGTCGGCGCGCTCCCGGTGTTGATCGTTTATCCGTTTCTGCAGCGGCATTTTACGAAAGGGATTGTCCTCGGCAGTGTGAAGGAGTGATAATAGGGTAAGCCGCAAGTGGATATCAATCGCAAGTAAGGAGCACCGCCATGCGCTTCTTCGGAACGACCGGCAGAAGATTTTCGATCTTTACCAAGCTTGTTCTCGCCTTCCTCGTGGTGATCGCCCCGCTGTATGCGCTTGGGGCGTTCGTCAACGACCGGGGGGCGAAATTCGTCGAGCAAGAAATATCCGAGTCGCTGCGTCAGCAGGCCGAATTCTACTCGACGTCGCTGGAGACCGAATTCGAACGGATGATGGCGCTACAGCGCGAATTTATGGCCGACGAAGATTTGGGGTCGCTCTCCGTGCTCGAAGAGCGGCTGTCGACGTATGAACGGGTGATGGCGATGAGGCGGCTTCAAGCGCGTCTCAGCCTGATTAAGGAGTCCAGCCTCTACATCTCCAGAGCCAGAGCGTACATCCCGTCGATCGGGCGGATTATTTCCTCTAACGGAGGGGTCAATACGCTCGACCGGGTCCGGCTGGAGGAGCTCAAGTCGGATGCGATTCTTGCGTCTCTGCCCTTCGTCCATAAGGACGGGGAATTGTTCATTCGGGAATATTACCCGAGCCCGTTCAATTTGGATGTGCGCGATCCGAACTTCGTCCTGGAGCTGCAAGTGTCGGTGCCAGCGCTGTACCGGTTCCTCGAACAGCTGCCCGGTTACGAGAACGGCGGCGCGGTATTGGTGCAGGAGCGCGTCGCGATCGTCAGCGAGAAGCATGCGGCTTCCTATGATAAGATTAAAGATCAAGTGGAGGCGCAGCTCTCCCTGTGGGCGGAGCAGGACGCCGTCGTCGGCGGGCCGTCCGAAGCCAGAACGGCGACGCTGACGCTTCAGGATGAACATTACTTGACGGTGCGCGTCTACTCGCCGTCGATCCATTCGCATATGATCGTATACGTTCCGGAGCGAGAAGTCATGGGGCCGCTGCAGAAATACCGGACGTATATGTGGTTAATATCCGGCATCGCTCTGTCGGTCGTGCTCGTCTTCGCGTATTGGATTTACCGCGTCATTCACCGTCCGCTTCGGAAGATGGTCGGCGCGTTCCGCAAAGTCGAGCAGGGTAACCTGCAGGTCGACATCCGACACGAGAGCAACGACGAATTCCGCTATATGTACGAGAAGTTCAATTTTATGGTGGCCCACCTGAACAAGCTGATCTACGAGGTGTACGAACAGAAAATCCATCTGCAGCAATCCGAGCTGAAGCAGCTTCAGTCGCAGATCAACCCCCATTTTCTATATAACAGCTTCTATTTGCTGTATCGGATGACGAAGGCCCACGACGTGGAAAACGCGACCCGGTTCACCCGATTCCTGGGCGACTATTATCAATATCTCACGAGGAACGCGAAGGAAGAGGTTCGCCTCGAGGATGAAATCCGGCATGTGCGGGCGTATACGGAAATTCAATCGATCCGCTTCGCGGACCGTATCCGCGTGACGCTGGAGGATCCGCCGGCCGAGGCGCGCGCCGTCCCGGTGCCTCGCCTCATCCTGCAGCCGATCGTGGAGAACGCTTACCAGCATGGGTTCGACCTCGACTTGGACGATTGCCGTCTTCAGATCGGCTTCGCGCTCGAACGGTCGCCGGGGAACGAACCGCTGCTGTCCATCGTCGTCCGGGACAACGGAGCGGGCATGAGCGACGAGCAGTTCGAGGCGTGGCGGGAAGCGTTCCGGCTCGATCAGCCGATCCGCGAGGTGACCGGCATGCTGAACGTGCATCGGCGCTTGAAGTTGAAATACGGCGAACGCGCCGGCGTTCGACTCGCCTCCGGCGAGCCGGGATTGGTCGTCGTCATTACGCTTCCGGCGAACCTGCCGCCGGAGACGGGCGCACCGGAAGGAGGAGCCTGACATGCAGAAATTATTGATCGTCGACGATGAGCCGCTAGCAGTGAACTACTTGGTGGAGACGCTGCTCGAGACGCCGAATCTCCAACTCGACATCGCGAAGGCGTATTCGGGGAAGGAGGCACTCGCGAAGCTCGGTTCCGGCGGCGTGGACGTGCTGCTTACGGACATTCGCATGCCCGGCATGAACGGAATGGAGTTGGCCGACGAAATCTTGAAGCGATATCCGCGCTGTCGGGTCATCTTCCTGACGGGCTACAACGATTTCGAATATGTTCAGTCGGCGCTGCGCAAGGGCGGCGTCGACTATGTGCTCAAGACCGAAGGCGACGCCGTCATCGTCGCCGCGATCGAGAAGGCCGTCGCGGATATCGAAGCCGAGGTGAACGAGAAGCAAATTTTGCAGAAGGCGAGGCAGCAGGTGCACCTTGCGCTCCCGTCGCTTCGCCGGGATTACCTGGTCGAGTTTCTCCAAGGCGACGTCGACGGCGCGGCCGCCCGGCGGAAGCGGTTCGAGGAGCTGGACATCGATCTCGATCCGGGCGCGCCCGTGTTCGCGGCGCTCGGTCGGATCGACGAATGGGGCTCCTTCGCCGCGCCGGCGGACCGCGTGCTGCTGTTTTATTCCATCCATAATATCGCGGAGGAATACTTCAAACCGGCGGTGCGCATCGTCACGTTCCAATACGACCGGACGCGCACCGTCTGGCTCATTCAGCCGAAGGAAGGGGAATCCGCGGAATCGGCCCGCGGCGCGCAGGAGGTATGCGCCGATCGGATTCAAGCCGCCTGCAAGAGCTTGCTTAAGGTCCCCTTCTCCATCGCGTTGTCCGGCGAACCGGTCGCGTGGGAGAGCGTCTCCAGCCGAATCGAAGAGCTGAAGCTGCAGCTTACGTTCCGATTGGGCGCCGGCGAGGAGGTGCTCCTCACGGCTCTGCCCGGGGAGGAGCCGTCGCGCCGTTCGAGCCGGCTGCTCCACGAAATCGGCCGGCTCCGATCCAACATTCACAAGCTGGACTTGCTGGAATCGTATATGGACAACGGGATGAAGGGGTCGTTCGTTGACTTGTACGATGAGTTGTTCCAGGTGGACGAGACGCTGTTTTCCGATGAAGACGGGAAATGGCTCGGCCTCGAAGTATTTTCCCACATCTCGGCGTTCTTCCTGACGTATATGAACAAGCGGGAGCTGTTCGGGGCGATCGGAAAGCATGTCCATACCGAGAAAATCTACAACGCGGACCGTCATTCCGGACTCCACGGGATGATCGACTTCTTCGGGAAACTCGGGACCGCGATCGCCGAGCACAACGGACATCGGCAGAAGGAGCGCACCCACGATATCATCGACCGGGCGCATCGATACATCCATCAGTTTTTGCACGAGGAGCTGTCGCTCACGAAGCTGGCCGAAGTCGTGTATTTGAGTCCGCCTTACTTCTCCAGAATGTACAAACAGATCACGGGCCAAGGCTTGTTGGAGTATATCAACGAGACGAGAATTCAGAAGGCCAAGCTGCTGCTGAAGACGACGGAGAAGAAAATTCACGATATCGCCGCGGAGGTCGGCCTCGAATCGGCGCCGTACTTCACCCGGTTGTTCCGCAAGAAGGTCGGGGTAACGCCTCAGGAGTATAGGGAAAGCAGCAAAGGGATGGAGGCGCTGTAGGGTTATGAAGCGGATGACATTCGCCGCGGTCGCGCTGCTGCTCGCGTTATCCGCCTGCATCGGAGGGGAAAGCCCCGGCAATGAGAGGTCCGGCGATGCGGACTTGGATCGGGAGGAAAGCTTGTCCATGACGGATCCGCTATATCGATACGACCCGCCGATCGAGGTGTCGACCGTTCGCAGTACCGACCAAGCGATGAAATTCGTCGAAGGGGAATCGCTAGACGATAACATCTGGACGAGGATCTTCGAAGAACGGTACGGCATCCGAGTCCGTAATTTATGGATCGTCGATTCGCTGCAATATGCTCAGAAGCTGAACATCTCGATCGCGTCGGGAGAGCTGCCGGACTTCTTCCTCGCCTCGAAGGAGGAGATGAAGCGGCTGCACGAAGCCGGCCAGCTCGAGGACCTGTCCGGCTTGCTGCAACAGTACGGTAGTCCGTTTCTGAAAGAGCTGCTCCGGCAGGACGACGGCGTCAGCCTGCAGGCCGCGACGTTCGACGGCAAGCTGGCCGGACTGCCGAAGATGATGGTGAACGGCGGCGTCAGCACGGCGGAGATGCTGTGGGTGCGCGTCGATTGGCTAAAGAAGCTCGGCTTGCCCGAGCCGCGGACGATCGACGACGTCGTCGACATCGCGACGGCGTTCGCCAAGAACGATCCGGACGGGAACGGGATCGACGATACCTCGGGGCTTGGCGTCAACAACGAGTTGTTTCTGTATCACGGTTCGCTCAAAGGGTTTTTCAACGGCTTCGGCGCATACCCGGAAATCTGGATCGAGGATTCGGACGGTCGACTCGTCTTCGGGTCGATCCAACCGGAGATGAAGACGGCGCTGGCCCGCCTCCGGAACATGTACGCGGCGGGAGTCATCGATCCGGAGTTCGCGGTCAAGCCTTGGACGAAGCTGACGGAGGAGATCGCGTCGGGCAAGCTCGGATTGGCTTACGGCTCCGTCTCGGACGGAGGCTACATCCATAAGGTGAACGTCGACAACGACCCGAATGCGGAGTGGAAACCGTATCCGATCGCTTCCGCCGACGGGGCTCCCGCGAAGCCGCAGCTTATGGACGCCGCGGACAGCTTCTACGTCGTTAAGAAGGGAGCGCGGCATCCGGAGGCGATGATCAAGCTGGCGAACATCTATCTTCGGCACTTCTACGAGATCAATTACGCGCCGGAGCCGAACCCGTTCGTCTCCAGCCCCGACGGCATCTTCCCGGGCCGGTACCAACCGGTCACGATCGACCCGCTCACGGTGAACTTGGAAGCGTATCGGCAGGTACAAGAGGCCTTGTCTTCGGGAGAAGGCGACGGGCTCCCGTTTCCGGCCAGTCTGCATTACGACCGGCTGACGCAATACTTCGCCGGCGACCGAGACATGTGGTTTTCCTCGGCAGTCTTCGGGCCCGAGGGCTCGTACAGCGTGATCGACGCGTACGACAATAGCGGAGGGGGGCGCTTCAACGCTTTCCAAGGCGCGGCGACGCCGACGATGGTCGAGCGCTTGGCGCCCTTGCTTCGGCTGCAAGACGAAACCTTCACGCGGATCATCATGGGCGAGGGACCTCTCGAACAATTCGACCGATACGTCGAGGAGTGGCGCCGCTTCGGGGGAGACCGGATGACGGAGGAAGTGAACCGTTGGGCCTCGCAACCGCATAACAACGATCGGTAACAAGCAAGGTGCCGCCCCCAGCTCGAGATGACGGGGAACAGCACCTTGTTTTGCGTCTTCATAGGTTTACTTCGCCGGCGCGAATCCGCCGATCGCGGACAATTGGGAGATCGTCGTCTCGATGCTCTGCAAGCCCATCCAATACATGTTCATGGCGGCCAACAATCGTTCGCGATCGCCGGCTCGGAGCTCTAGATCGTATAACTGGGCATACGTATGGACGATGTCGCGATACATCCCGAACCGAGACGGACGATAGCCGGCTTCTTCGCCTTCCCATTCCGCCGCCTGGCGCAGGGCGGGAATGCTGTACGTATGCCTTCGGATGTGCAGCTGCGATTCGAAAGACGAGACGAAATCGATGAACGCGCGTCCCGCCTCCTTCTGCTTCGATCGCCGATTGAGCGCCAGCCCGATCGTCAGCAGAAGCGTCTTGGGCGTATGAACGTACGGCAGCGGGGCGATGTCGAACGTAAGGTCCGCGTTCCGCATTCGATTCAAGTTAAAATACGATGTCATCATCACGGATACCTTCTGCTGCGCGAACAGCCGCTCGACGCCGAAGTCGTTCTCGGACAGCAGAACGGAGAACATCTTCTGCCTGTGTATCAGGTCGTAGCACGTTTGAATGCTGTCGAGAATCGGAGCGCAGGACCAATCGAGCTTGCCGGAGCGCTGCGCCGCGAAGTCGACCCCGCTCTGTAGAATGAAGATCGGCCAACGGTTCGACGTGCTCGGGTAAAAGTAAAACGGAAGGATGACGTCCCCGTGTTCGCTCTCCAGCAGCTCCAAACATTCCATGAATTCCGACCATGTCCAATCCATCGGCGGCTCGGGAACGCCTCGTTCGGCGAAATGCCGCTTGTTATAACATAAGACGACCGGCGAGAAAATGATCGGCTTCACCAGCAACCGGCCGTTCGCCCGGTACGGATCCGATAAATACGGATAGAGGCCGTCGTCTTCCTCGAGCGGCTCGAACCGGTCTTCGAGATCGTCGTCGGCGTCGAAAAATTGGCGGAAGTGAATCTGATTGATCGCGATGACGTCCACGATTTCGTTCTTGAGGTAGTAGTCCGCGACGTCGAAGTAATTGGACAGCTGCAGCGGCACGAGCTTCACGCGAATGTGCGGATATCGCAGCTGAAAGCGTTCGGTCAAGCGGTTCAAGTCGACGTCGTCGACGAGCGTGGGATAATATCCGACCGAGATCGATACCGCCTTGTGTTCCCGCGTATCCGTCACGCGAATGCCGACGCGCGGGATGCGTTCGATCAGCGATTCGGCGACCAGTTCGTCCAATCCCTTCTGCACGGAATTAATGCTGAGGCGGTATTGCTTGCTTAGCTGATTGATGGAAGGGATGAAGGTCCCGCTTTGAAGTTTCCCCGACACGATATCGTTCCGCAAGGCGCCGATCATCTCGTCCATGCGTTCGCGGAACGTCGTGCGACTCGGCTTATTCTCCACTAGGCGACTCTCCTCTCTCCCTTATTTTTCTATCTCTTGTTATTTTAGCTCAGCAATAAAAAAAGACAACACAAAACCAGGCAAACGATACGTCGGCCATATTGACAGGCAGATGGGTGAATAATACAATAACCCGTAGATGTGATATAGATATGATACAGAAAATGGAGGTAGATGCCAAGGGGAATCGGAACGTTGCTGCTCTTTTTTTGCCATTACATGTCAGAAAATTATTGCAATTCTTATAACGACGAACGGGGAGTGAAACGATTGAGGCGCAAAAGCATTCGATTACTGGCCCTCTTCACGATTTGTTTTTGTTTACTTGCGCAAACGCTTCCGACGCAACATCAGGTCGCCGAAGCCGCGGACGTCTTCGGCGCGACGTTGACGAACCCGGGCTTCGAGCTGGAATCGACCGAAGGAGCGGTTCCGGGCTGGACCGTCGATTCGGCGACGGCCGCGTACGGAACGACGGTCGTCAGCGACGTGTACGCAAGGACGGGAAGCCATAGCTTACTGTTTCACGATCGGACGGCCGGGGCGTCGCCTATAGGCAGCTATCGCGTGTTGAGCGAGCCGCTTGCGGCCGGCGCGGGCGATACCGTCTCGTTCGGCATCTATATTTACAAGGCAGCCGCCGCGGATCAATCGCACGGCGTGCAGCCGGTCATACACTTCTACAACGCGGCAGGCACGCAAATCGGCCTGAACGCTTTCACGAACTATGGGAAGGACGCCGTTCCCGTCGGTACGTGGTTCCAAGCGACCGTGTCGATGAAGGCGCCGGCCGGCACGGCTTCCTTCAAGGTGGGGCTGTATTCCGGCTTCCCGAGCCTGACGAAGGTATACATGGACGATGCGAGCGTTACGGTCGTCCCGGCTGAGACGCCGTTGCCGACAAGCGTTCAGAACCCTAGCTTCGAAGCCGACTTGGTCGGCGGCGCGATTCCGGGCTGGAGCCTGGGCGCGCTGACGACGGGAACGTTGGAGCGCAGCGATGCGGCGGCGCTTACGGGAACGTACAGCTTGTATTTCAAGGACTCGTCTACGACCGCTTGGACGCGCGCCATGAGCGACAAGGTGGCGGTCACGGCCGGAGAGACGATCGTCGTCTCGGCGAACGCGTACGTGTTGTCGCAGACGCACAACATCGTCTTGCAGGTGTATTATTACGGCGCGAACAACGCGCAGGTCGGCGCGAACGAGACGTTGTTCTCCAGCAATTCGCTCGGTACGCGGAAGTGGTCCGCCATGAGAGTGCTGTCCAAGGTGCCGGCGGGCGCCGTGTCCGCGAGAGTAGGGCTCAGCTCCGGCGAGCCGAGCTTGACCGAAGCGTACTTCGACGATGTCGCGATTACGGTCCAGCCGCCGGAGGTTCCGCTCGATCGCACGTATCAAGCGCCGATCTCCCTCGGGGACATGGTGAAGGTCAACCTGGGGCAGGCGGGCGCGATTCAGACGAACGCGGCCGGGGAGAACGAAGCTTACTTCGTTACGAACGGAAGTCCCGGAACGTTCTTCGCCGTCGACGGCGAGACGGGCGAGCTGAAGTTCCAGGAAGTCATCCCGGGCACGATCGCCACCTGGGCGATGACGATCGGTCCGGATAAGAACGTCTACTTCTCGGGTACGGAAACCGGCAACCTGTATCGTTATTTGCCTCTCGAGAAACGGGTGGAAAATCTCGGCTACAATCAAACAGACAACTGGGTTTGGGAGCTTACGACGATCGGCGACAAAATGTACGGCGGTACCTTCAACACGACGTCGTACGGTAAAGTGTTCGAGTATGACTTTACGACCGGCGCATTCCGCAATTACGGTACGGTCGAGAACGGACAGCAATACGTTCGCGGCATCGCAGTAGACGATCAGTACATTTATGCCGCGCTCGGCGCGACGATGCGGCTGTACAAGATCGACCGCGTCACCGGCGAGAAGACGGAAATCGACGTGCCGGGCTATTCCGGCAAAGCCGGCATCATGGCGGACGTGTTCGTCCTGAACGGCAAGCTGTTCGTGTCGGTGAGCACGGTGAACATGGTCGTCATCGACATCGCGTCCGGCGAGGTCGAAGGTACGTTCCAGCATAGCGCGATGATTTCCGAGCCGTCGCCGGACGATCCGAACGCGATCTACTACAAATACCTCACCAAATTTTACAAGTACGATATCGCCGCAAAGCAGCAAACCGAAATCGTACTCCCCTACGAGCTGCCGGATACGGCGCGCGTGAAGGATTACGCGTGGATCGAGATGCGAAGCGGGGAGAAAGCCGGTCAAACCGTGCTGGCCCTGATCACCCAATACGGGGAGTATATTCTCATCGATCCGAAAGACAAGTGGATGTCTTTCGTCGAGCTGGAGATCGGAGCGCAGCCGGTCGGCATCCAATCGCTCAAGACCGGCTTCGACGGAAGAATTTACATGGGCGGCTATCAGCGGGGCATGAGCATCTATAACCCGTTCACGAACAATATCGATGTAAATATTTCCTCCTTCGCGCAGCCGGAGGGCATCGGCTTCATGAACGGCAAAGTGTACTACGGTACGTACGTCGGGGCGATCATGTACGACTACGACCCGACGAAGGAAATCGCGCTGAATCAGAACCCGAGGCCGGTATTCGACATCGAGCATCAAGACCGCCCGTTCGTCATTACGTCGGGAGACGACAAGCTGTTCGTCGGCACGGTGCCGGATTACGGCTTCCTCGGCGGCGCGCTCGCCGTGTACGACGAAGCGACGAACGTATGGAAGCAGTTCGATCACGAGGAGCTGGTCGCGAACCAAAGCATTATCGGTCTCGCCTACAAGGACGGATTGCTATACGGCAGTACGACCGTGTGGGGCGGCCTCGGGAAGGATCCTTCCGAGCAAGAGGCGAAAATTTTCGTATGGGACGTCGAAAACGAGCGGAAGATCGACGAGTTTACGCTCGACGATCTGGAGATCGACGAAGCGCCGCGCATGATCGGCTCGATCGCCTTCGGTCCCGACGGCTTGTTATGGGGCGTCGTGGACGGAACCATTTTCGCAATGGACGCGTCTACGAAAGAGATCGTGAAAAGCAAACAGATCGGCCCAAGCTTGTACAACTCCAGCAAGTGGCTGCCGTACGAGCTCGAGTGGGGGCCAGACGGCATGCTGTATACGACCTTGTCGAGGAAGCTGATCGCGATCGATCCCGAGACGCTCCGATACAAGGAACTGTACGGCGGCTTCGTCAACCTGATGACGCTCGGCGTCGACGGCAGCATCTACTTTGCGCCGGAGGCCGGTTCGAAGCTGTCCCGCATCGCCGTGCCGGAGACGGACGCGACGCTCGCCTCGATCGCGATCGGCGGCCGGCCGCTTGCGGGCTTCTCGCCGGGGGTTCGGAACTACAAGACGTCGATGCTGCCGATGGCGGACATCGCTGCCGTTCCGACGCAGCCGGGCGCAACGGTGTACGTAGAGGATCTGCGTCCGAAAGAATGGAAAGCGATCGTCCATGTGACGGGGACGGACGGGAAATCGAAGCAGACTTATACGATCGAAGTCGATAAACCTGGGAGAGACGATCCGGGCAAACCTAGTCAACCGGGGAATCCGAACCGGTAACGGGGAAGCGGAGCCGTCTCTGCGGAGACTGCCGTGCAGTGAAAATAAAGGATAGAATTGATGCGTCGAAATGTTAGACCGGCTTGAACAAACAAACAGCGGTAGCCTTGGACAGAAAAATAAAGTCCTGGACTACCGCTGTATATACGATGAGCAAAACTTAAGCTGCTTTCCGTTGGTATGCGCGCACCGCAAATAGATATGCGACGATCGATATCCCTAAGCACCACGCGAGAGCGACCCAAATATCATTGCCTACCGGTTGACTTGACAACAGAGCGCGGATGGTTTCTACGATCGAGGTCACCGGCTGATTTTCGGCAAAGGCGCGCACGACTGACGGCATCGTTTCGGTCGGCACAAAGGCCGAACTGATAAACGGCAGGAAGATTAACGGATAGGAAAACGCGCTGGCCCCTTCCACCGATTTCGCGGACAGTCCGGCAATCGCCGCGACCCAAGTCAAAGCCAGCGTAAACAGTACGAGTATACCGGCCACGGCAAGCCAAGACAGAACCCCCGCCGACGAGCGAAAGCCCATAATGAGCGCTGCGAGAATGATGACGATAACGGAAAGGAGGTTGGATACCACCGAGGTTAGCACGTGCCCCCACAGCAAGGAGGAACGCGCAATCGGCATGGAGTGGAACCGCTCAATGATGCCCCGTTGCTTATCCAAAAACAGGCGGTAAGCCGTATAGGATATGCCGCTTGCAATCGCAATCAGCAGGATACCGGGCAGCAGGTAGTTCACATAGTTATCCATACCGCTTTGGATCGCGCCGCCGAATACATAGACGAACAGCAGCATCATCGCAATCGGAGTGATGCAAACCGTGATGATGGTGTCCATGCTTCGTAAAATATGGCGCATGGAACGTCCAAGCATCACGCTCATGTCGCTGAAAAAAAACTCATTCATTGTTATTTTCCCTCCTTTTTGCCAATGATTGCGAGGAATATCTCCTCCAACGAAGGTTGTTTTTCCACGTACTCCGTCTTTGCGGGCGGGAACAGCTTTTTCAGTTCCTCAAGCGTGCCTTCGGCAATAATCTTGCCCTTGTGCAAAATGGCGATTCGATCGGCAAGTTGTTCGGCCTCATCCAAATATTGAGTGGTCAGGAATACCGTTGTGCCGCCTTCGGCAAGCTCCTTGACAATCTTCCAAGCCTCGATGCGCCCCTCGGGGTCAAGGCCTGTGGTCGGCTCGTCGAGGAAGATGAGCTGCGGATTTCCGATCAGGCTCATGGCAATGTCGAGCCTCCGGCGCATACCGCCCGAATAGGTGGACACCTTGCGGTCGGCGGCGTCGTTCAAGTCAAAGCGATTCAGTAAATCATCCGCGATATGACGCGGATGATTAAGATGGCGCAGTTTGGCGATCATAATCAGATTTTCCCGCCCGGTCAATATTTCGTCCACGGCGGCAAATTGTCCGGTCAGACTGATCGCCTGCCGCACTTTCTCGGGTTTTGTCGCGACATCGAATCCGTTTACGGTGGCGGTGCCTCCGTCCTGTTTGAGCAGCGTTGTGAGGATTCTGACAATCGTCGTCTTACCCGCGCCGTTGGAGCCAAGCAGGGCGAAGATCTCGCCTCGCTTCACTTCGAAATCGACGCCCTTTAGGACTTCTGTGTCCTTGAAAGACTTTCGCAGACCCTTCACTTCAATCGCTTCTTCCATCCCGACATCCCCTTTTACTTTGGTTTATCCGTAAACTTTTTCATGGTTTTGTTACCTTCTTGGTCTACAGATTCTTGATAGATGTCAGCGTACGTTTTTGAATCTTTGATTAGATCGTCGCAGAAAGCCGCAACGTCGCTGCCCGTCACTTCGAGCACGCCTTTCCCCAAAGCCGCGCCTTCTTCAAAAAGATCGACAATCCCCAAGAGCAAACCCGTCCCGTCGGTTAGCTCGACAGGGCCGACCTTAAACAGATATTTTTGAATCTCTTTATAAACAATCTGATAATCTTGCGGGAGCGCTTTGACGCGCGTCACGTGCGCTCGCCATTCTTTTTTGCCTTCGATGATATCTCGTATTCTCATGTTATCCTCCTATTTGCCTAATTTTTTAGCGATATTATTGTTGAGTTGCTCGCGCCACTTGTCGCGAAAAGACTTTGCCCCTTCTGCGCCGGCCAGCGCTGAACAGAAACCATTGATGTCGTCGCCCAATACCTCTTGGACGCTCTGACCGTCCGCCGCCGTTTCTTCGAGCAGGCCAAGCACGCCGTCAAGAATCGGCATGAGGTTGCGACCGGTGAAATCCGAGTGCGCCCAAAGATTGGCATTGATTTTTTTCCATGCAGCTTGATAATCGGCGGGCAGCTTTTCGGCTCGCGATTCGAATTTTTTCATTTCTTTAGTCATGTCGCTGCCGGTGATTTTTTCCCAAAAGTTCATAATTCTTTCTCCTTTAACTCGTTCATTTTTGACGATACGAACTCCCATTTGTCCCAGAACTTACGCAGTTCCTCGCGCCCCGCGTCGTTGATCGCGAAAAACTTTCGCGGCGGTCCCATGTCGGAGGGCTTCTTGGTGATCTCCACTAACTTGTTTTTTTCAAGCCGGATCAGGATGGTGTACACCGTTCCCTCCACAACATCTGTGAAGCCAAGGGCGTTCAGCCGTCGCGTGATTTCGTAGCCGTAGGTTTCATTGCGGCTAATAATTTCAAGGACACAGCCCTCGAGCACCCCTTTGAGCATTTCCGTTAGGTTTTCCAGCACAATCACCCTTTGCTATTCTGTATCACATGTATGCAGTATTACTTACTACTGCTATAAAGTAACACGTAGTAGGTGGTATGTCAAGGGCGTTCGCTCCGACTCGGATTTTAACAAACGACATTGTACAATTGTCGAATACTTTTCATGCCGGCGAACGGGGGCGCCTCGAGCGTGTACATGCACGAATAGGCGAACGCCCACATACAATGTAGGGATGCGACGTCCCTGTTTTTTCCGGAGGACGGGGCGTGCAAAACTTCAGGGGGTGTTCGAACGTGCCTGGTTTATTTGCAATGATTGCGATTTTCATTAAACAGTTAATGCTCTTGGTGTCTTATGTCAAAAACAACGCGTTCCCGCAGCCGCTGTCCGAGGCCGAAGAGGCAAAGCACCTTAAGCTTATGGCGGAGGGACATCAGGACTCCAGGAATATGTTGATCGAACATAACCTGCGCTTGGTCGCCCATGTGGTGAAGAAGTTCGACAACGCCGGCGATCCCGAGGATCTCATCTCGATCGGGACGATCGGATTGATCAAGGCGGTGGAAAGCTATTCCGCCGGGAAGGGGACGAAGCTGGCGACGTACGCCGCTCGTTGCATAGAGAACGAGATTCTCATGCATATGCGCTCCATGAAAAAGCAAAAGAAGGACGTGTCGCTCCACGACCCGATCGGAACGGATAAAGAGGGCAACGAGATTTCGTTGATCGACATTTTGGGGACGGATCCGGATACGGTCGGCGAACAGGTAGAGCTGGAGATCGAGAAGCGGAAAATTTATAAGCATCTCGACGTATTGGACGAACGGGAGCAGGAAGTCATCAAGGCGCGATTCGGCCTCGAGACCGGCGGGGACGAGCGGACGCAGCGGGAAATCGCCAAGGAGCTCGGCATCAGCCGTTCCTACGTATCGCGAATCGAGAAGCGGGCGCTCATGAAGCTGTATCATGAGTTCTATAAAGTGAAGAAGTAACGACTATCGAACAGTATCCGGAACAAGGCTGCCGAGAAATGATCGGCGGCCTTGTTCCGCGATACGGGCACCGCGCAACGCCCTGGGATCCTCAGCTCAATAATCCTTTAAGCAACCATCCCAGACCAAAACCAATGATACAAAATAAAATCGGCAGCCAAACAGGACCCCATAAGCTCCCGAACAGAATTACATTCGAGGAGTAGATGAGCCCGACGGTCGTAAAAAAGGCGGACAACACAAAAGGGAGAAAAGCATAGGGAGCACCTCCGCCGCCTGCATCCCTGTAAGCATCCCACAAGGAAAACAGATAGAGGCAGGGGTAAAACATTAGCCATTGATAATCGGTTTGGCTGATAGCCTTATCGATTTGCCCCCTAAAACTCAACTGAATCGCGGCGTTAAAATTAGACTGCAGGTTAACGAGAAACTCCAATCCAAGGAACAAAACGGCTTTTACATATTTGCGGTTTAATAGTTGACCGAAGCCCGGCAATGCGATACACCATAACAGAACCTCGACGCGTTTACTCGTCGTTGGTGCCTCTGTTTTTTGCAAGGGAAGTTCTCTTTCCTCACTTTCCATTCGCAATCAGGTTTCGATTGGGTGCAAGCGGCGGCTGCTCTAACCATTGATGCTTTGTCATAAGATCAAACCATTCTTTCGTGACCATGAGGTTTCTTAGAATGATTTTCTCGTACTGGGCTGCAAGGTCTATTCGCATCGCGGATGCCAGGCCTGTGCCATGATAGGCTTGCGACGCTTGCATTAAAAATCCGATGTGGAACAGCATTAATTTGTCCGAGAAAGGGGACACGGTCGAAGTTGTTATCTCGGTTTCCCACGACGTAGGAACGGGCAAATGGTCGCCGCGCAAAATGTCGCTAAGCGTTTGAATTTGAGCATTGGAAACTTCCTGCGTCGACATAAAAAACTTCCTCACGTCTTCTTGTTGCGTGACTTGGCTAAATGCAATGGAGAGCGTCTTCTCCAGTATTTTCTTTTTCAAATTAAAGGAGAGGGCGATCATTTCAGTTGCGGCTAAAGGGCGTTTGTCGCCAAAGAAGCCATGTAAAAACGTTTGACCCTGCACGTATTCGGGGGTTTCCCCGGGATAGAAGTAAGGATCTCTTTGGAACAGTCCCTTTTCCAACAGCAACTCTATGGTTTTGTGGTACATGTTCTTCCCGTCGTTGTCGCACCCGTCATAAAATTCCCGCAGATCCTTCCGTACCGAAGCGGAAAGCGACGTGATATGTCCCAACAACCCATGAAGCGTGATGATGTGCAGGTACTGCAAACAGAAGGCGTCCGAAAACAGTCTTTGAGCCCTTGGATTCAGGTCGGATTCGTTAAATCCGATGGGGATCGGAAACCCTTCTTTCTCCAGAAACGCTGCGATTTGCTGTTTTTGTTTCCCATATGTCGTTACCGCTTCGTCAAACAGCGTTTTTATGTTTTCATCTTCTACAATACGTAACATGTATCGATTTACAGCATCAACGGCCGTTCCGTTAATATATTCGCCCCACAGTGTCCCGATTTCAGCGGAGGTGAGTTTGAAATCCCCTTTGTCCATAAAGATCCCCCAAAACATTTGTTTGAAATCATTATTTGGTAAACCCAGTTGTATTATCCATAGCTATGTTTTTATTTCAATCGGCCAGTCCGGAATGCTCCTTGCGATACGCGCCGGGCGTCAGGCCGGTCAACGATTTGAACACGCGGTGAAAATGGGGCATGCTGTCGAAGCCGCAGCCCTCGGCGATCTCGCCGATTTGCTCGCTCGAATCCCGCAGCAGCTCCTTGGCCCGAACGATTCGCTTCGCGTTCAAGTAGTCGGTCACGTTCATGCCGGTCAGCCGCTTGAACACGCGGGAGAAGTGGGCCGGGGAGACGTTCGCCCGGCGGGACAGCTCGGACAAGCCGGACGCGGAGCCCGGCCGCAGGTCCAGCTCCCGCAGGACGGCATCCATCCACGGCGGAGCGATGCGGAGGTCCGGCCCGCCGTCGCTTCGGCCTTCGGCCGGCGCCAAGCGGTTCAGCCGGAGCAGCAGCTCGCGCAGCAGCAAGCGGACGGCCTCGCGGTAGCCGAGCCGCCGACCTTCCAGCTCCTCGTGGATCCGCCCGAGCATTCGCTCCGCGTCGTCTCTTGCGTCGGCTGCGAGCTCGAGCTTGTATCGCTTCCGCTTCCGGGCCGACTCGAAGCACCGCAGCGGACGGTATCCGTCCTCTTCCGACGGTGCCTCGGCGGCGAGAGCCGGCGCGAAGAACAGGGCGGTGGAGACGATCGGGTCCGCCTCGTCCGGGAACGACCGGTGAATCGTGTTCCCGGGGATGACGAACAAGTCGCCGGCGGTCTTCTCATAGAACGTCTCGTCGATAAAGAACGTGCCTCGTCCCTGATGAACGTAGACAAGCTCGTAGCGGTCGTGCAGATGGTCCGGAAGCTCGTTCTCCGGTTTCTTAAGGCCTTGGAACACGATGTCGACGGGGAAGAGCGGGTCGCCGAAGAACGGCTTACGGTACGGCTTCAGGTTCGCTCGGCTCCTTTCGGGGGAATGGGATGTGCTACTTTGAGATGAAGATATCAAAATAAGGTACATTTTCGCAATATGCCATTATTCCCTTGCCGATTTTGAGCGGATACAATGGGGAGTAGACTTGAGTATTTCATCCGAACGGAGGGATGTTGTCATGCAATACCGCCGATTGGGCCGCACCGGCCTCGACGTATCGGTCCTGAGCTTCGGCGCCTCGTCGCTCGGGTCGGTGTTCCGCGAGACGGACGACCGCGACGGCATTCGCGCCGTCCATGCCGCCGTCGACGCGGGCATCAACTATATCGACGTATCGCCTTATTACGGACTGACGAAGGCGGAGACGGTGTTGGGCCGGGCGATCCGGGAGCTGCCGCGGGATAAGTTCTATTTGTCGACGAAGGCGGGACGCTACGGGGTGGACGACTTCGACTTCAGCGCAGGCCGCATCGTAAGCAGCCTTGAGGAGAGCCTTGCGCGATTGCATACGGACTACGTTGATATATTATTTTTGCACGACATCGAATTCGTGCCGGCCGACATCATTTTGGAAGAGGCGATCCCGACGCTGCGCCGGCTCAAGGAGCAGGGGAAGATTCGTTTCGGCGGCATCTGCGGACTGCCGCTCGAGCTGTTCGAGAAGCTGCTGCCGCGCGCGGACGTCGACGTCGACGCGATCATCTCGTATTGCCATTACTCGCTGAACGATGCTTCGCTGCTCGAGCTGCTGCCGTTGATCGCCTCGAAGGACGCGGGTCTCGTCAACGCGTCGCCTCTGTCCATGGGGCTGCTCGGCACGCGGGGGACGCCGGCGTGGCATCCCGCCAGCCCGGAGCTGAAGGCGGCCTGCAAACGGGCGGCGGAGTTTTGCGCCGCGCAGGGAGCGGACATCGCGAAGCTGGCGGTGCAGTTTTCCACCGCGAACCCTGCGATTCCGACGACGCTCGTCAGCACGGCGAATCCGGACAATATCGTCAAGAACGCGGCGTGGACGGACGAGCCGATCGACGAAGCGCTGCTCGCGCAGGTCTTGGACTTGCTCGAGCCGGTCCGCGGGGAATCGTGGGTCAGCGGACGTCCGGAATATAACGAACGGATTCATCGGAAGGAAGGGGCGGGGAACGAATGAAAGGCATCGTATGCGATCAAGTAGGCCGGCTTGTCTTCCGGGACGACTTGCCGGAGCCCGAACGACGGGCGGGCGAGGCGGTCGTCCGGATCCGGCGCGTCGGCATTTGCGGAACGGACTATCATGCGTTCCGCGGCCGTCAGCCGTTCTTCTCGTATCCGCGCATTCTCGGCCACGAGCTGGCGGGCGTCGTCGAATCGATCGACGACGGCGGCGCGAGCGGATTGACGCCGGGGGACCAGGTCGGGGTAATCCCCTACCTGCATTGCGGCGAATGCATCGCCTGCCGGAGAGGCAAGACGAACTGCTGTACGTCGATGCGGGTGCTCGGCGTCCACGTCGACGGCGGGATGCGCGAGCGGATCGCGGTCCCCGCGTCGCATCTGATTCGGACGAACGGGCTGTCGTTCGATGCGGCGGCCATGATCGAGCCGCTCGCGATCGGGGCGCATGCCGTGCGCCGCTCCGGACTG
Organism: Paenibacillus antri; assembly: GCF_005765165.1. NCBI lineage: Bacteria > Bacillati > Bacillota > Bacilli > Caryophanales > Paenibacillaceae > Paenibacillus > Paenibacillus antri. The sequence continues at coordinate 447,019 of NZ_VCIW01000002.1, forward strand.
AGCCGCGGGGAGACGGCGCTCGTCATCGGCGGCGGGCCGATCGGGCTAGGCGTCATGGCGTTCGCGAAATACGCCGGCGCGACGGTGATCGCGATGGACGTCAACGAGGAGCGTCTGGCGTTCGGCCGCGATTGGGCGAAGGCGGACGCGACGTTGACCGCGGGGGACGGGGCGGCGGAGCGGCTGCTCGCGCTCACCGGCGGCGACGGACCGACGGTCGTTCTCGACGCGACGGGCAACGCGGCGTCGATGGAGAGCGCGTTCGGGTACGTCGCGCACGGCGGAACGCTCGTGTTCGTCGGGCTCGTCAAGGACGATCTCGCGTTCAGCGATCCCGAATTCCATAAGCGCGAGCTGACGCTCCTTGCGAGCCGGAACGCGACGCGGGACGACTTCGCCCGGGTCGTCGAAGCCGTCGAAGCGGGGGATGTCGACATCGAGCGGTTCATTACGCATCGCGCCGCGTTCGGCGAGACGATCGAACGGTTCGACGAGTGGCTGCGGCCGGAGTCGAAGGTCGTGAAGGCGGTCTTGGAGCTATAGCCGGGCAGAGATCGGCTGGGGGAACTACCCGCATGAATGCAGGCGAGCGCAACAGGGCGGCACGGGTACGCACGAAGGGGCCGTCCCATAAGTGGGTAAAATCCACTAACGGGCAGCCATCCCCCTATGAAAAACTTGAAAACGGTCGGTCAGGATTGGTCTATTCCTGACCGACCGTTTTTACTTTTTGGCTTATTGCTGTTCGCTTAAGGAGGTTATGGGCGAGTGAAAGCCGCCCGACCTCTTTGCTGTTCCAATTGGGTGTAATGACGACAGGCGGCTCATTCGGTTATACAGAAGCGCGAGCCGGAACCCGTACCCCCTCCCGCTAAGAGCATGATTGTAAAAAGAAGGAGCCGCCCCTTAGTCATTTTACGACTTTTGGGACAGCCCCCGTTTACTCTTGCGCGCGCGAGCTTTGGAACTCCTTCGGGGTCATGCCCGCCGCCTGCTTGAAGACGCGGCTGAAGTAAAATTGATCGGGATACCCGACGCGCTCCCCGACTTCCTTGACGCTGAGCGACCGATGCTGCGAGAGCAAATATTTCGCTTCGTTGATCCGCAGCGACATGAGGTACCGGGAAGGCGGCTCGCCGGTATGCTTGACGAAGATTTTGCTTAAATACGACGCGTTGAAATTGAAATGCCGGGCGATCTGCTCGAGGCTAAGCTCCTTGTTGAAGTGTTCGCGCATGTAGTCGCACACCGCCCGCACGATGTCGTCCGGACCGTCGCCCGCGGCGCGCGGCAGCGCGCGAAGCGAACCGCCCTCCGCCTCGCGCTGCCCTTCGATCGCCGTCTTCAGCCGGAGCAGCACGGCGGACAAGTCTTTCGCGGACGTAGGCTTCAGCAAGTATTCGCTGACGTTGTAACGCAACGCCTCCCGGGCGTACTCGAAGTCCGCATAACCGGTCGCGATGACCTTCCGGACCCGCGGATGATACAGATGCAGCGACTTGATCAGCTCGATCCCGTCCATGATCGGCATGCGAATGTCGGTGACGACGAGGTCCGGCTGCCAACGCTCGACGGCCTCCAACGCTTCTTTCCCGTCCTGCGCGGCGGCGACGACGCCGATGGACGCGTCGACGCCCTCGATCTTCCGGACGAGGCTGCCGCGGATCAGCTCTTCGTCCTCCGCGACCACGACCGTAACGGCATATCTGCGTTCCGTGCTCATGCCAACGCACCTCCTTCCGCTCGCTTCGTTCAAGTCAAGTTCCGGAAGCTGCCGCCGAGCGCGACGACGGCGCCGCCGTCCGGCGCGTTCCGAACGTCGAATACCATATCCTTCCCGTAGGTCAGCTTCAGGCGGATGTAGATGTTCAAGAGCCCCATCCCGCCGAGCTTAAGCGCGGGAATGACGCCCGTCTCGTCGACCTCCCGGATGCGCTCCCGCAAGGCGGCGAGACTGTCCGCCGCGAAGCCGGGACCGTTGTCGGACACTTCGAGGCGCCAACGGTTCCCGTCCGCGATACCCGTCACGACGATGCGCCACGGCGGTTCGCCGCGGGTCGCGAATTTGAGCGCGTTTTCCACGAGGGGCTGGACGATCAGCTTCGGAATTTCGAGCGGCAGCAGCCGCGCGTCGACATCGAACCGGAAATCCAACTTGCTGCCGTGTCGAATCCGATTGATCTCGAGATATTTCTCCGTATGCACGATCTCTTCCTCCAACGATACGGCGGAGGCGTCGGAAGAGAAATATCGAAGGAACTTGGACATGTTTTCCGTCATGTCCATAATCTGCTCGGACATGCCTTCCTCCGCCATCGCGTGAATCGTGGCAAGCGTGTTGTACAGAAAATGCGGGTTCATCTGCGATTGCAGCGCGACGAGCTTCGCCTGCAGCTCCTGCGATTGAGAAAGCAGCAGTTCGTCCATCGAATGCTTCAACCGATCGTTCATCTGAACGAACGCTTCGTGCAGCTGATCGATCTCGATGACGCCGCTTCGAAGCCGGCTAGACCCGATCCGGCCGGAGCCCAGATCCTGCAGGCTCATGTTGCGGATCGTCCGATGGATCTTCAGGATCGGGTGCGTGATCCGGTTCGCGGCCGCGTACGACAACAGGATCGCGAACAGCAGGATGCCGATGCCGACGAATACGGTGCGGGCGGCGAAGACGGAGACGGGGGCCAGCAGCTTCGACTCGGAGACGACGATCGCCGTGCTCCAGCCGGTGAAGCCCGAACGGTGCACGGAGATGAGCTCCCGATCGCCGGTGGCGGGATCGACGAACGGCCGGAAGCCTTCGCCGACCGGCGCCGCGGCCACGGCCGCGAGGTAGGCGAAGTCGGCGCTCGACGCCCGCAGCGGATACACGATGTCGCCCGCAGCATTGTAAATGACGACGCGGGCGCCGTACGGATTCGTCTCCGCGAAGTCGATGACGCTGTCGAAGATGCGGTTGAAATATTGCTTCACCTCGACGATGCCCATGGGCGTGTTGTAGCTGCCGTAGAACAAGCGGTATAACGAGACGGAATACTGCATCTCCCGCGAGGAGATGAAGCGCGACATCGGTTCGTCCAGCACGGGAAGCGAAATGTACTTGCCGCCCGTCTCGGCGAGGACCGCGTCGTACCAAGGCATCTCCTCGGGCCGGTAGCTCTGTTCGCCGTTGTCGAAGCCGTTGCCGTACACCTTCCCTTCGAAGTCGTATAGGTAGAGCTGTTCGACAGGCCGCGACGGCCCGATCGCCGCGGTCAAGATGTCCGCGAGTTCCTTCGCCGCCTTCACGGCGTTCGCGGCCGCTTGGGCGTCCGTCTCCCGCTGCTTCGCATTGCCGAGGTACTCCTGAAACCGGTTCTTCACCAGATTGGAGTACAAGACGTTCAGCGACACGTCGTTCATCTTGCCGAGCTCGGAGTCGATGCGCTCCTGCATCGACCGGCCCATGCCCTCGAGCGAGTCCTCCGCGTTGGAGCGGATGCGGTCGGACGCCCAAAGATAAAACCAAACCACCAAGATCGTAAAGACGATAACGATAATCAGCGTGTAGGTCGAGAAGAGGATCGTTTGGATATTGCCTGATGTCTTGACGATACGCTCGCGCATGCGGTCCTCCGACAAGCCGGTGTACGGTTTTTCTCCATTCTCCGCCGCCTGCGGTCGTTTGTCAAAAGATTTTTGAAAGCGCATACTGGTAAAATAAATACAAATAACGAGTCCTGTTAGTCCATGGCGAGAGGGGAAGGCGCACGATATAATGTGTTCAAATCCGACAATGAAAGCGGATTCATAAAATGCAAACTCGAATCCAAAGTCAAGGGGAGCGATGACGGTGACGAAGAGGTTGAAAAGAGGATGGACGCTGACCGCGGCGCTGCTGACGACGATGTTGGTCGTTGCGGCATGCGGCGGCGGGAGCGGCGCGACGACGGAGAATGGCGGAGCGGCGAACGAGCCTGCGGCGGCGACGCCAGCGGCGAACGAACCGGCGGCGGAGCCATCGACCGGGAAGAAAGACGTGACGCTGACTTATATCGCCAGCCAGGGCTGGATCAAGGACGCGGAGATGGAGCTGGCCAAGAAGTTCGAAGAAGAGACCGGCATCCGCATCGACTACCAGATCGTTCCGGCGGACCAATACTTCAACGTCTTGAAGACGAAGCTGAACGCGAAGGAAGGCCCCGACATCTTCGGCGGGCAGAGCGGCATCAGCGAAGTGACGCTCAACTATAACGTCGAACAGAACGCGGTCGATCTGTCGGGCGAAGAGTGGACGCAGCGAGAGGACCCGCTGTCGCTCGAGCAAGTGACCGTGAACGGCAAAATATACGCGCTTACGATTTGGGACACGGCGAACAGCTTCGTCGTGACGTACAACAAGAAAATTTTCGAAAGCCTCGGCCTCTCCGTTCCGAAGACGTACGAAGAGTTCAAGGCGCTCTCCCTGAAAATTCTCGAATCCGGCGTCACGCCGATCTACGAGCCGATCGCCGACGGCTGGCACCACGTCCTCTGGTTCGCGGAGCCGGGTCCGCGTTACGACGAAGTGACGCCGGGCTTGTACGACGATCTGAACGCGAACAAGAAGAAGTTCGCCGACGATCCGACGATGCTGAACGCGCTCGCCCAGCTGAAGGAGATGTACGATCTTGGATTTTTCGGCGACAACACGTTCTCCGACACCGGCGCCGACACGGCGACGAAGCTCGCCTCCGGGGAATTCGCGATGGCGCTCGCGAATCAGAGCATCGTCAATGACGTCGAAGCGATCGGCGGGGAGCTGAAGGCGACCGATTTCGGATACTTCGTCATTCCGATCGCCGACAACCAAATTTACTACATCCATCCGGGCGGCCCGAGCAAATTCATCTATTCGGGCTCCGAGCATATCGAAGAAGCGAAGCAGTACTTCGCTTACCTCGCGAAGCAGGAAAGTCTGCAGTACATGATCGATAACGACCCGACAATCACGAATCTGAACTTCCCGGGCCTTAAGGACAAGTACACGCCTGCGCAGAAGGAACTGTTCGAGATGTATCCGAAGAAGGGCACCGACATCCAGAACTACGTCAACTACGTCAACCCGCAGTGGATGGATATCGGCAAAGACATCGCCGCGATGTTCGGCGGGGCGGCGCAGCCGGCGGACGTCCTCTCGACGATCGACAAGCGCCGCGCAGACATGGCGCAGGTAGCCAAAGACCCGAACTGGTAACGCGCGGAACGTCCGCCGCGAGACCGCAAGCAGAATAACGGATACGGAAACGCGGGGAGCGGCCGCCGAGCCGCCCCCGTTCCGGTTCCGGCAGCGAGGAGCAAGTCGATGCGGAACAAACTTTACCCTTCCTACTTCGCGTGGGGCACGATTCTCTTGTACCTGGTATTTTTCGTCGTACCCGGCGTCATGGGCTTCTATTATTCGTTCACCGATTGGAACAGTTATTCCGACGAAATCAACTTTATCGGGTTCGACAACTTCAAGGAGATGTTTTCGCCCGACGAAAACTACGTCGATTTTATCGTCAACACGCTCAATTTCACCGTCTCGACGGTCGTGCTGAAGACGGCGCTCGGACTGGCGTTCGCGTTGGCGCTGAACGAAGGCATTCGGATGAAGGGCTTCCATCGCGTCATGATTTTCATGCCGGCGATCGTGCCGATGCTCGTCGTCGGACTCATTTTCAAATCCGTGCTCAATCCCGCCACCGGTCTGCTGAACGAGACGCTGCGGTTTCTCGGCCTCGGCTTCCTGGCGCAGAAGTGGCTCGTCGACGCCGCCTGGGCGTTCAAGTCGATCATCGCGGTCGATACGTGGAAGGGCGTCGGTTACATTATGATCATCCTGCTTGCCGGGCTGCAGTCCATCTCGAAGACGTATTACGAAGCTGCCGAGATCGACGGCGCGAGCGCCTGGGGAAGATTCATCCATATTACGATCCCGCTGCTCATGCCGGCGCTCGTCGTCACGACGGTGCTGAACCTGCTGCACGGACTGAAAGTGTTCGAGGTCGTCTACGTCCTGACGAACGGCGGCCCCGGATGGTCGACGGACGTATTGTATACGGTCATCTTCAAGGAGTTTTCGATGGGGCGTTACGGCGTCGGCACCGCGTTATCGTCGCTCTTGTTCCTCGTCATGACCGTGGCCGGATATTTCGTCATCCGATTGATGTCGAGGCAGGGGGAGGAGCATTGACTATGAAAAAGCATCTAGCGCTCCGGATCGCTCAGAACGCGCTGGCTTGGCTGCTCAGCCTGTTCTTCTTCGTGCCGCTCCTGCTCGTTCTGATCAACTCGTTCAAGGACCGGCTCGGCGCCGCCTCCATGAGCATGGCGCTGCCTACGAAGCTGGAGTGGAGCAATTACGCGGTCGTCATCGAGCAGGGGCGCCTCGTCCAATCGTTCTTCAACAGCTTGTTGTACGCGACCGCCTCGACGGCGCTCGGCATCGCGCTCGCGGCGCTCGCCGCATACGTCTTCGCCCGCAACGGCTCGAAGCTGAACCGCTTCCTATATTTCTTCGTCATCCTCGGCATCGCGATGCCGGTCAACTTCGTGACGCTGACGAAGGTGATGCAGTGGACGCAGCTCATCAACACCCAGATCGGCATCGTCGTGCTGCTGGCGGTCATGTCCATTCCGTTCAGCGTATTCCTTATGTACGGCTTCGTCGGTTCGGTGCCGCGGGAGCTCGACGAAGCGGGCGTCGTGGACGGCTGCTCGCCGATCCGGCTGTTCGTCTCCATCGTGTTTCCGCTGCTGCTCCCGGTGCTCGTGACGGTCGGCATTCTGAACTTCATGGGCGCCTGGAACGACTTCATCCTGCCGCTGTACTATTTGAACGATTCTTCGAAGTGGCCGATGACGCTCGCCGTCTACAACTTCTTCGGACAGTTCCAAGTCAACTGGAACCTCGTCTCCGCCGATATCGTCATGACGACGCTGCCGGTGATCGTCATCTACTTGCTCGGCCAACGCTACATTATCGCGGGCATGACGTCCGGATCGGTGAAGGGATAAGCGGAGGGAGTTTAGGAAGGGGGACGTTCGATGTTTTTCCATGACCTGCGATTGGAGCGGGAGCTGAAAATCGAGAAGCGGATCGACGCCGATACCGACCACGAGCTGCACATGCACGATCTGCTGGAAATCAATGTCCTATTGGAAAACGACGCCGAATTCCGCCTGCTCCACCGGTCGTTCTCCGGGCAGGCGGGCGACGTCTTCTTGTTCCGGCCGTACGAGCCGCATTACAATCTGGCGGTCCGGAGAGACAAGCCGATTCATTGGCTGATGGTGCTGTTCTCGCCGTCGATCGTGCGGATGATCCCTTACGGCTACCAGCTGCTGTACCCGTTCTACACGGCGGCGGCGACGCCGCATATTCCGGCGGCGTCTCCGTACGCGCGCGCCATCCACGCCGCGGCGGCCGCCGCGTACGAGGAGCAGGAGAAGGGGCTGCCGGGCTGGGAGTCCAAGCAGTTCATGCACTTCGTCGACATTCTCGTTTCCGCGTATCGGTACACGCTGGAGCAGGCGCGGCGCGACGGGGACGTCGAGATCGACGCGGGCATCGTGTCGGCGGTCGAGTATATATTGCGGCATATTACCGAAGATATCGACGTGCAGCACTTGATCGATCTGTACGGCCGGGGGAAGACGTATTTCTATTCGACCTTCAAGCAAGCGGTGGGCGTGACGCCGAACCGGTTCATTCATCGGCTGCGCATGCAGATCGCCATGCATCTGCTGAAGACGACGGATAAGTCGGTCACCGACATCGCCTTCGACTGCGGCTACCATTCGATCCATTACTTCAATAAACACTTCAAGGAGTACCGTCAGGTTTCGCCTCGGGAGTACCGCAACCAATCGCGGCGCGAAGGAGCGGCGAACGTCGCCGGAGGCGGAAGATAAATCGGGGATTCGCCCCGCGCGCGAACGGCCGCCGGAAGCATCGTCCGGCGGCCGTTTCCATTTTCCTTATTGGAGCTCTTTCAAGCGCTGTTCCAGACGATCCCACGTTTCCGTGATGCCTTGGAGCATGCCCATGTCCATAACGGTCTTGAGCGCCTCCGGCGATATGTATTCGCCACGATTGACCAGCTTCGTCTTGCCGTCGACGTCGATGAAATCCAGCGTAACATCGGTGGACGGCATCGTGTCGACGAAGGTCCCTTCGGCATCGGAGAAAGAGTCGGTGTATAAGATCTTCTTCGGTTCGACGATTTCCTTATATAACGCGATGCCCCACGATTCCATTCCGAAAAATTCGCCTTGATTCGGATCGACGCACTTCATGCAGTAGTGCCATACCCCGCCCGGACGGAAGTCGATCTTGCAGACCGGAAGCTCCCAACCGGCCGGCCCCCACCAAACCTTAAGATGCTCCGGCTCCTTGAACATCTTGAACACGAGCTCGCGAGGGGCGTCGAAGACGCGCTCCAAGATTAGGACCCGTTCGTCCTCTACTCTCGATACCATTGCGTTGTAAGCCATTATAAATTCCTCCTTAAAATCATCCGTGATATTTAGTAATATACACCTAAAGGAATATTCCTGTCAAGGAATACTATTAAAATATTGGGAATCGAGTCGCTTGAGTTTTGATATGATAGGGAGATACGATAAACGAGCCGTTATCCCGTAGTATTCCTTTCGAAAGAGCGACCGGGAAGGTGTTGACTCCGTACCTACCTACGGGGCGTAAGATAGATCCGAGGAGGGAACGGAGTTGACGCATCTTAAGAGCGGGGAAGCGGCGGAACGGGCCGGCGTTCACTTGGAGACGCTGCGGTATTACGAGAAGCGCGGATTGCTGCGGGAGCCGCCGCGCACAGAGGCCGGGTACCGGATGTACGACGAAACGGACGTCGAGGACATTCGTTGGATTCGGCAGGCGCAGGCGATCGGGTTTACGCTGCAGGAAATCGGCAAGCTGCAGGCGCTTCGGGCCGGAGAGGCGCTGCCGGAAGACGAGCTTCGCCGGTACGCCGAGGAGAAGATCGCCGAGATCGAAGCGAATATCGAGCGGCTTCGGCGCATGAAGGCGCTCCTGGAGAGCGCGGCGGGCCGCGCCGACGCGTCGCTTGCGTCATGTCCGGTCCTTCGAGCCGTGAACGAAGGAGGACGATCGAATGAGTAAAAAAATCGAAGTGTTTACGGATGGAAGCGCCCGCGGCGTTACGTTGGTCGAGGCCGTGAAGAGGCTCGCTTGTCCGAAATGCGAAGTCGTGGTGCATGAAGGCGCGGGAGAGGATGCGGAACATTCGGCTCTATCGGTCCGGATGGACGGGAAGCCGATCGACGTCGATAAGCTGCTCGCTCGCTCATGAACGGAACGCGAACGGCCCCTTCCTGCATTGGAAGGGGCCGTTCGCTTCATGCGGCTACGAGATGAGTTTTAACCCGACGGCCGCGAACAATACCATGCCGATGCACGCGATGCGGCGCTTATCCTTCGATTCGTTGTAAAACAACATGCCCGCCAACGCGCCGCCGGCCGTCCCGATGCCGGTCCAGATCGCGTACGACGTGCCCATGGGGAGGCTTCTCATCGCGAAGCTCAGGCACAAGAAGCTCATCGCGATGCCGATCCCGAACAGAAGGTACGCCAGTACGTTGTTATCCCGCTTGATGCGGTTCATCCCGATGACGCCGACGATCTCGAACAACCCGGCGATAAATAAAGATACCCAGGCCATTACCCCTTCGCCTCCTTCGGATGATCGGCGGGAGATTCGCCGCCGATCACTTTCAGCCCGATCACGCCCGCGAGCAGGATCGCGATCAGAACCAGCTTGAGCGGCCTCGCCGGCTCGTCGAACATGACCATCTCGACGACGACCGTCCCGACGGTTCCCAGGCCCGTGAACACGGCGTACACCGTCCCGACGGGCAGCTTCGCCGACGCCGAGATGATGAGCGCGAACGACACGATCAGCGAAACGACCGTCGCCGCCCACGTCCATACATCGGTCGCATGCTTAAAACCCGTCACCCAAATCACTTCGAACAAAACCCCGATAAATATATAAATCCAGCTGCGGTTCATCGCGATGCCTCCTCTAGTCGTTCTTAACCCCTCGCCAGAATACGAACCAAGACGCATCCAACCGCCTCATCGAGCTTTCCGAGCCGCCGTAGAGCATCTCGACGAACATGCCGTCCACGAGCGCCGCGAAGGCGGCGACCGCCCGTTCGACGGACACGTCGGGATGGAGCTGCCCGGAGGCCGCGCCCGAACCGAAGATCGGGTGGAGCAGGCTGCCGATCCGGTCCACGTACTGGTTGCCGTACTCTACGACCTCTCGGTATAGGTGCTTAGGCGGAAAGAAGGCCATCCGTAAGAAGAACTTCGTATGGTCTTCCCGTTCGTATCGTTCCTTGTAGCGGAGCAGAAATTCGTATAGCACGGTTTCCAACGCCAGCTCCTTCGCATGATCCAAATAGCGCTCGACGAAGCGAAGCTCATTCTCGGCGGCGGTACGGAAGACGGCTAAAAATAAGTCGTCTTTCCCTTGGAAATGCGCGTAGATGGATTGCTTCTTGATCCCCACCTCGCCGGAAATATCGGCGAGCGAGGCGCCTTCGTACCCGTTCTTGGCGAAGTGCCGCAGCGCGGTTTCTTTGATTTTCTCTGCTGTCATACTAACCTCCCTGACGAACGTTCGTCAGTACATTAAAGCACAAAGCAATTTCTTATGCAAGCACAAAAAAAGACCCGCCCCGAAAGGAGAACGAATCCTCCGATCGCGGGCAAGCCCCTGTTCGCGTGCCGTGCTTATATGCGTTGTACGACTTTCTTCTCCGCCCATTGCTCGGCGGTAATGTCCGACGCGAGCGTCTCCCAGTATCGCGGCGGCGTGACCGGACCTCCTCCGGCGAACGAGATGCCGTTCTCGTCGAACCGCAGCGTGCCGTCGAGCTTCGTCTCTTCGAAGCCCATCGCCTTGCGCACGTCGAGCATCTCGGCGATTTGCGCGCGTCGCTTCTCGCTCCAGCCGGGCAGCTCCTTCGCCCACGGCTCCGGCGCGTAGCTGTCCTGATACACCTCTTCATTTAAATAATGAACGTAGAAGATGCGGCGCTGGATGTCGGAGTGGTTGTACGACGACCCGTGAGGCGTCGACAAGCAGTGGAACAACACGTCGCCGGCTTCCATCTCGAGCGGCACCGCGCCGCACTTCGTGTACAAGTCTTCTTCGGATACCTTCTTCAGATCGACGTGCCCGACGAGATGGCGGCCGTGAATCGCATACACGCATCCGTTGTCCGGACCCGAGTGGTCGAGGTAGATGTCCGTCGTGAAGTTCGGAATGCCGAACGTCTTGTCGCGCGCCTTGGCTCCGTACGGCGGGTCCTGGTGCCAGTGCACCGGCGCGCCGGAATGCGGCAGCTTCACGACGAGCGAGTCGTTCCAGGGATAGAAGGAATGGCCGATGATTTGCCCGATGTTTTCCAGCAATTCCTGCTTCACCGTCGCCGCTTTGAAGATGTCCCCGCGGTTCCACATATCCTCCGAACGCCAGTACGTCTCGCTGCCGTCGCGGTTCTTGTAATATCGATGGTTCTGCCCCTGCCGCGCGACGCCCTGCGCCTGCACTTCGTCCGCCGCGCGCTGCAGCAGCTCCAGCTCTTTGCCCTTGAACAGCCCTCTCATGATCAAGTAGCCGTTCTGATGGAAGTAATCGATTTGATCTTGCGTCAGCATTCGACCCAGCTCCTTCGTTTGCGAAAATGGTGGATTCCGTTCCGTTGCGTTCATCGTAGCATAGGGCCGGGCCGGCGTTCTTACCCGCGGGCCGACGGAAAGTTGCAATTTTGTTCGCGAAGCGGGCCCGTTCGAACGCCGTGAACAAAATCGCAAATTCGAGCCGGGGGATGGGTAAGTTCGGCTGGAGCCTTTTCTATATACTCAGAGGAAACGGGACGATAAAAGGAGTTATGCACATGCATTATCGCGTATTGGGAAAATCGGGCCTTCGCATCTCGGAAGTCGGCTTCGGCGCGTGGGGAATCGGGAAGACGAGCTGGGTCGGGGCGGAGGACGACGAGTCGCTTCGCTCGCTCCATCTCGCCATCGATCTCGGCCTCAACTTCATCGACACGGCGATGGGCTACGGCAACGGACACAGCGAACGTCTCGTCGGAGAGGTCGTCAAGTCGCGCAGCGAGGAAATCTATGTCGCGACGAAGGTATCGCCGATCAACCTGAAATGGCCGGCCCCGGCCGGCACGGCCGTTCAGGACGCGTTCACGAAGGAGCACATGATCGCTTGCGCGGAGAACAGCTTGCGCAATCTCGGAACGGAGACGATCGACCTGCTGCAGACGCATGTGTGGCTTGACGATTGGACGGACCAAGGCGACTGGCTGGAGGGAGTCGAACGGCTGAAGGAGCAGGGCAAGATACGCGCGTTCGGCATCTCGATCAACGATCATGACGCGGATAACGCGCTGCAAGCGATCCGTTCGGGCGTCGTTGACGCGGTGCAGTTCATCTACAACGTGTTCGATCAAGCTCCGGAGGAAAAGCTTCTGCCGCTCTGCATGGAGATGAACGTCGGCACGATCGTGCGGGTGCCGCTCGACGAAGGCGGGCTGACGGGCCAGGTGCGGCCGGATACGACGTTCCCCGAGGGCGACTTCCGGAACGGCTACTTCCGGGACGACCGGAAGCGGGAGGTGTTCGAGCGCGTGACGGCCATCGCCGACGATCTCGGCGCGACGCTCGAGCGGACGCCGGAGATCGCCTTGCGCTTCATCCTGTCGCACCCGGGCGTCTCGACCGTCATTCCGGGCATGCTGCGCCGGCGCGAGGTCGAGATGAACTGCGCGCTGGGCGACGGCCGGGGGTTGCCGGAGGAACAGGTCCGGAAGCTGAAGAAGCACGCCTGGCCGCGTAACTTCTACAAATAAGAGGAGCTGCTAGAGGCCTATGAAAACGAAGGTGCGTTGGGCGGAGCTGCTGCCCCGAGAGTTCCGCGAACGGCTCGCGGCGCGGCCGATCGCGTATTTGCCGCTCGGCATCTGCGAGCCGCACGGGCAGATCGCCGCATACGGGCTCGATTCGATCAAGGCGGACTATTTATGCGAGGAAGCCGCGCGGCGGTACGGCGGCATCGTCGCGCCGACGCTCGGGTACCAAATTCACGAGGCGGGCTATCACGCGCCGTGGCTCGTCTCCGAGGTCGGGGAAGGGGAGGCGCCGATGACCGGCGTTCCGCCGCAAGCGCTGCTCTACTTCTTCCTGTACCAGCTTCGCGCGTTCGTCAACGCCGGGTTCCGCGGCGGCGTCGTCGTCACCGGGCACAGCGGCGGCAACCAGGCCGACCTGCGGCTCGCGGCGGACGCGTTCCGGCGGCGGGCGGAGGTGCCGATGTGGGTCGGCAGCGATCCGGAGCTGGTCGAAGGGACGTATGCCGGCGACCATGCGGGCAAATACGAAATTTCGCAGCTGATGGCGCTGCGGCCGGAGCTGGTCGACTTCTCGCTGCGCCGCCTCGAGACGGAGCCGGGCGCCGGCGGACGGCTGGCGCTCGGCGCGGACGCCGAGGAGGCGTCGGCGGAGCTCGGCGAACGTATCCTGGAGGCGTCGCTCGCGCGGCTCGGCGGCATCGTCGAGACGCTGGCGGCCGCGGCTCCTCGCTCGCCGGTCGGCCCGATCTCGTACGCGCCGGTCGAGGACGCCTGGGCCGAGACGCTCGCCGCGAAGGCGTCATGGCGCACCGCGTCGCCGTACCCGGGCCAGCGCGGCGTTCCCGAGGACTCTCGGTGGAAGCCGTATGAATATTTGTGAGGAGGAACCTATCGCGATGAAAGTGACAGGCGTAGTTGCAACCCCGGAAGCGCTCGTGCTGACGACGACGTCGGGCCGCATGAAGATCGAACCGTACGCGCCGTCGATCCTTCGCGTCGTCTATACGCTCGAGGAAGAGTTCGGCGCGAAGACGAGCCTCGCCGCGGTGCCCGATGCGAAGCGGGAAACGGCTTGGACGTATGCGGAGACGGACGACGCGGTCGAGCTCCGGACGTCGGAGCTGGCGCTCACGGTGACGAAGGCGACCGGCGCCTTCGTCTACCGCGACGCGGCCGGGCGGCTGCTGACGCGGGAGCCGGCGCGCGGCGGGAAGACGCTCGTCGCCGCCGAGGCGGTCGTGAATGTCTACGACGAGTCGGCCGAGGTGGCGACGACGATGTCGGTCGACGGCATGCGCGCCCAAGCGGCGGAAGCGAAGGAGACGATTCGGCGAAGGGCGTACCATACGAAGCTCGAATTCGAATGGAGCGAAGGAGAAGCGTTGTACGGCCTCGGCTCGCATGAAGAAGGCGTTATGAACCTTCGCGGCTCGTTTCAATATTTGTATCAGCAAAATATGAAAGCGGTCGTGCCCGTACTCGTTTCTACGAACGGGTATGGCGTCCTGTTCGACAGTTATGGACTGATGATTTTCCGCGACGACGCGCACGGCTCCTACTTGTGGACCGAGGTCGACGACGAGATGGACTATTATTTCATCCACGGTCCGGCGCTCGATCGCGTCGTCGCGGGGTACCGTCAGCTGACCGGCGCCGCCCCGCTGCTGCCGCGCTGGGCGTACGGTTACGCGCAGTCGAAGGAACGGTACAAGTCGCAGGCGGAGCTGATCGAGGTCGTCCGGGAATACCGGGAGCGATGCATTCCGCTCGATCTCATCATCCTCGATTGGTGCTCTTGGACGGGCAATCTATGGGGACAGAAGTCGTTCGATCCGGAGCGGTTCCCGGACCCGACGGCGATGACGGAGACGCTGCACGCGATGCACGCGCGGCTGATGGTGTCGATCTGGCCGATCATGAACAACGACGGGCCGAACCATCTGGAGATGAAACGCGAGAAGGGGCTGCTCGGCAATCAGGCGACGTACGACGCCTTCAGCGAGAAGGCGCGCGCGCTGTACTGGAAACAAGCGAAGGAAGGATTGTTCGACCACGGCGTCGACGCCTGGTGGTGCGACTGCACGGAGCCGTTCGAAGCCGATTGGAACGGCTCCGTGCGGCTCGAGCCGGAGCAGCGGCTGCTCGTCAATACCGGCCAGTCCAAGAAATACTTGGACCCCGAATATATTAACGCGTACTCGCTGCAGCATTCGAAGGGCATCTACGAAGGACAGCGGGCGGTTACGTCCGCGAAGCGGGTCGTCAATTTGACGCGATCGTCGTATTCGGGCCAGCAGCGGTACGCGACGATCACCTGGTCCGGGGACACGGCGGCGAAGTGGGAGACGCTGCGCCGGCAAATTCCGGCGGGGCTCAACTTCGTCGCGACGGGCGCGCCGTATTGGACGTCGGATATCGGCGCGTTCTTCGTCGCGAAGAAGGAGCAGTGGTTCTGGGACGGCGACTATGACGCCGGCTGCGAGGATCCGGCGTATCGGGAGCTGTATTTACGCTGGTTCCAATACGGCGCGTTCCTGCCGATGTTCCGCTCGCACGGCACGGACACGCCGCGGGAGGTGTGGCGCTTCGGCGAACCGGGAGAGACGATCTACGATACGCTCGTTCGGTTCGTCCGGCTGCGGTATCGGCTGCTGCCATACATTTATTCGCTGGCGGGCGCCGTGACGCACGAGCACGGCACGATGATGCGGCCGCTCGCGTTCGACTTCCCGGCGGATCCGGTCGTGCGCGGCATCGACGACCAGTATGCGTTCGGACCGGCGCTGCTCGTCTGTCCGATCGTCTCGCCTTCCGTCGGCGGGCGTTCGACGCGGCGGGTGTACTTGCCGGCCGGGACGGAATGGTACGACTTCTGGACGGGCGAGCGGCATGCGGGAGGCTCCTGGGTTACGGCGGACTGCGGGCTCGAGACGATTCCGCTGTACGTGCGAGCCGGTTCCGTGCTGCCGATCGGACCGGACGTGCAATGGAGCGGCGAGGCGCTCGACGCGCCTTGGGACGTGCTCGTCTATCCGGGGGCGGACGGCGGCATTACGCTGTACGAGGACGAAGGCGACGGCTACGGCTACGAGCGCGGCGCCTTCGCGCGGACGTCCGTCGTTTGGGACGACGCGTCGCGGCGGCTGCGATTCGGCGCGAGGGAAGGCGCACCGTTCCCGGGGGATTCGGGCCGGCGGACGTACCGGGTCCGGCTCGCGGCAGGCGGATTCGAAGCGTCGCTCGCCGCCGGGGACGCCGTCGTCGTCGAGCACGCGGGCGCGCCGCGCGACCTAGCATTATAAGAGGGGGGGCTGCCGATGAAGCTGGAATACGACAAGCCGGCGCGGCTGTGGACCGAGGCGCTGCCCGTCGGCAACGGGCGGCTCGGGGGGATGGCGTTCGGCGGCGTCGATCTGGAGCGGATTCAGCTGAACGAGGATACGTTGTGGTCCGGGAGCCCGCGGGACGGGAACAACCCGAAGGCGCGGGAGGCGCTGCCCCGGATCCGGCGCTTGATCGCCGAGGAGCGGTACGAAGAAGCCGAGGCGCTCAGCAAGCAATCGATGATGGGGCCGTACACGCAGACGTACCTGCCGTTCGGCGACCTGCACGTCCGGTTTTGGCACGGCCAGCTGGCGTCGGCGTACCGGCGCGAGCTGGATCTCGCGGACGGCGTCGCGCGCGTGCGCTTCCGGATCGGCGGCGTCTCCTACATGCGGGAGACGTTCGCGTCCGCGCCGGACGACGTCCTCGTCGTGCGGCTCGCCGCCGACCGAGCCGGCGCGCTCTCGTTCCGCGCGACGCTGAGCAGCCCGCTGCGGCATACGCAAGCGCCCGCCGACGGCGAAACGCTCGCGCTGCGCGGCTATTGCCCGGAGAACGTCGATCCGAGCTACTACGACACGGACGAACCGCTGCGGTACGGCGACCCGGCGACGACGACCGCGATGCGGTTCGAAGGCCGGCTGGCCGTCCGGCTCGAGGGCGGCGGCTCCGCGAGGATCGACGCCGACGGGCTGCACGTCGAGGGGGCGACCGCCGCGACGCTGCTGTTCGCCGGCGCGACGAGCTTCGCCGGCTTCGATCGGCCGCCCGGCGACGGCGGCCTCGAGCCCGGCGCCCTCGCGGCGCGCGCGCTCGAGGCGGCCGCGGCGAAGCCGTACGCCGCGCTGCTCGCGGCGCACGTCGCCGACCACCGGTCGCTGATGGACCGCGTCGCGTTCGAGCTCGACGCGCCGTCCCCCGCGCCGGACGGACTCGCCGCGGACGCGCGCATCCGCGCCTTCGGCGGCCGCGACCCGCGGCTCGTCGAGCTGCTGTTCCACTACGGGCGCTACCTGATGATCGCCGGCTCGAGACCCGGCGCGCAGCCGCTTAACTTACAAGGCATCTGGAGCCATGAGGCGCGTCCCGTCTGGAGCTGCAACTATACGCTCAACATTAACGCGCAGATGAATTATTGGCCCGCCGAGACGTGCAACCTCGCCGAATGCCACGAGCCGTTGCTGCGCTTCGTCGGCGAGCTCGCGGAGAACGGCCGGAAGACGGCCGAAATCCACTACGGCTGCCGCGGCTGGACCGCCCATCACAATTCGGATGTGTGGCGGCAATCCTGGCCGCCCGGCGACGACGGCCACGGCAATCCGCTGTGGGCGAATTGGCCGATGGGCGGCGTCTGGCTGTGCCGGCATCTATGGGAACACTATATCTTCGGCGGCGACATCGAATATTTGCGGGAACGGGCGTATCCCGTTATGCGGGAGGCGGCGTTGTTCTGTCTCGATTGGCTCGTCGAGGACGGGAGAGGCGGGCTGATCACGTCCCCGTCGACGTCGCCGGAGCATCGGTTCCGCCTCGAAGACGGCCGGACCCCGGCGTTAGGCGTCGCGACGACGATGGATATGAGCCTCATTCGCGAGCTGTTCGGCAACGTGCTCGCGGCGGCGGACACGCTCGGCGTCGACGAACCGCTGCGCGCCGAGCTGGAGGCGGCCCGCGCGCGCCTTAGACCTCCGCGGATCGGCGAAGACGGCCGGCTGCTCGAGTGGTCTGCGCCGTACGGCGACGAGGATCGATTCCACCGCCACGTCTCGCACCTCTACGACGTATTCCCGGGCGACGCGATGACGGCGGCGCGAACGCCGACGCTGTTCCGCGCGGCCCGCGCCTCGCTCGAGTCGCGCGGCGACGGCGGCACCGGCTGGAGCATCGGATGGAAGATCAATCTGTGGGCGCGTTTTCGCGACGGCAACCGGGCGCTGTCGCTCATCGAACGGCTGCTGACGCCGGTGGAGGACGACGGCGGGATGGACTTCCATCGCGGCGGCGTCTACGCGAACCTGTTCGATGCGCATCCGCCGTTCCAGATCGACGGCAACTTCGGCGCGACGGCCGGCATCGCCGAGATGCTGCTGCAGTCGCATGACGGCGAGATCCGTCTGCTGCCGGCGCTGCCGGACGCTTGGAGGAACGGGCGCTTCGCCGGACTCCGCGCGAGAGGCGGCTTCGAGATCGACCTCCGCTGGACCGACGGCGCGCCGCGGGAGGCGGTCGTTCGAGCGAAATCAAGCGGCGTCTGCGCGATTCGCGCGTCCGCAGCGCCGTTCGCCGCGGAGCGCGACGGAGCGAACGTAACGACGGAGGTCGACGCCGACGGCATCTCGCGGTTTCGGACCGAAGCGGGCGGCACATACCGGCTCATCTTCGGTCGCGCATCTCGTGCGAGCAGTGCGAATCGCGCGCCGTCGTTGTGACGCGGTTCACAGCCGTCCGTCCGCCGTCCGGATACAATGGGGGAAACCGAGGCCCGGCCTCGACTTCTTGGAGGGATGCCGCATGTACCGCACGACGCCGTTCCCGCCCGTTCCGCCGCCGCTCGGCCATCCGATCTTCCGACTGAACGAAGCGGTGCGGAAGCTGCAAGACGAACACGATGCGCTGCAATCGGAGCTCGAGTCCATCGTTCGGATGTCAGGACGTCTGTCGGAGCGGGACGATCGATTCCCGGACGACCCTGCGCTGCTGAAACGAGTGCGGAACGCCGTGCAAGCGTTCCAGAGAGACGTAGAACGTCACGCGAAGTGGGAGGAAGCGACGTTATTCCCGATGATCGCCTGGTACCTGGAGGATGAACCGATCCAGTTTATGTTGATCGAACAGGAGCACGAACTGGCGGAGCGGTATTTGCGCGCGTTCCTCGAAGCCGCGGATCGCGCTCCGTCGCAGCCGGGGCCGGCGAAGCCGATGGCGGGCTCCTTGCTTCAAGCCGCGCGTCATCTGAAGCTTCATTTCGAGATGGAGGAAGAGCTGCTGCAGGCGGTGCTCGATCGGTCGAATATCGATTGACGACATGCCGAGGGCGATAAGCGCGCCTGCCGGAGACGACGAAAATTGTCGTCCCCGGCGGGCGTTTTTTATGTTTTAATGTTTCTATGACATAGAATCGAGATTCGAAGGGAGCCGGAAGGAATGATAGGGAAAAGAGACATCGCCGCGGAAATCGCCGCGACGACGGTGCCGGACAACGCCTTGGCGATCTGGTCGCTCGGCCAATGCGGGTACGTCTTCAAGAGCTCGCGCTGCACGATCGGCATCGACTTGTATATATCGGATTGGGTGAACGAGCTCGCCGGAGAGCCATGGTCGCGAATCGCGCCGCCGCCGGTGGCGCCGGAGGCGCTGCCGCCGTTGGACGCGGTGCTGTGCTCGCACCATCACGAGGACCATATGGACAAGCGGTCGCTCGTCCCGCTGCGACTGAAGGACGGCGCGCCGCTCGTCGCGCCGCGGGCGCATCTGCCGCTCCTTCGGGAATGGGGGTTCGACGACGCGCGCCTCGGCGGCATGAACCACGGGGAGACGCTGCGCCTTGCGGGCGTCGAGATCAAGGCGTTCGCCGCGAAGCACGACGAGTTCGAGAAGGACGCCGAAGGCAATCACTTCTATCTCGGCTACGTGCTCCGCTTCGGAGACGTCGTCGTCTACCACGCGGGCGACACGGTCGGCTTCCCCGAGCTGCCGCAATGGATCGGCGCGGAGAACGTCGACGCGGCGTTCCTGCCGATCAACGGCAGAGATTACAAGCGTACGGCCGCGGGCATCGTCGGCAACATGAACTATCGCGAGGCGGCGGATCTCGCCCATGACATCGGCGCGCGTCTCGCGCTGCCGATGCATTACGGCGTCTTCAAGCACAACGACGAAAATCCGGCGTATTTCGCGGATTACGCGTACCAGACGTACCCCGAGCTGTCGTTCCACCTGATGCGAATGGGCGAACGGTTCGTATTTTTTAAATAATTTCGCGCGGGATGCTCTTCTTTTGTTGTTAATCATCCGAAAAATCGATAAAATATAATAAGTTACAACAACGAACGACAACGAATGGAGGGCCCGCCGTGTTTCGAGTCATGATCGTCGAGGACGAGATGCTCGTCCGCCTCGGGTTGAAAAATTCGGTCGACTGGAAGAAGTTCGACATGGAGGTCGTCGCGGACTTCCCCGACGGGCAAGCGGCATGGGAGTATTACCAACGGGAGAAGCCCGACGTCGTCATTACGGACATCCGGATGCCGAAGATGGACGGCATGGAGCTGATCGCGAACGTACGCGGGCGGGACAAGAGCACGCGCCTCGTCGTCCTGTCCTGCTTGGAGGAGTTCGAGCTGGCGCGCAAAGCGATGACGTACGGCGTATCCAGCTATATATTGAAGCTGACGATGACCGAGGAGGAAATCGAGACGGTGCTCGAGGGCGTCCGAAGGGAGCTGCTCGAGCAGGGCGGACGCGGGACGTCCGAGGAAGGGCGGCTTCCGTCGCAAAACAAAGATTTGCTGAAGGAGCAGATGCTGAAGGACTTCCTGTTCTATAACATCTTCTCCGCGGACGAATTCGAGTCGTTCGCGCTGCGCCACGGGCTGCGGCTGTCGCCGGTACGGCTGGTCGCCTGCCTGATGGAGGTCGACCGATACCCCCGTCTGAAGGAGAAATTCCGGGACGAGCACGGCCATCTGATCAAGATGACGCTCCTGAACATCTTGAACGAGATCGTCGCCGTCCATAAGCGCGGGGAAGCGTTCCACATCGACGAGACGCGGTACGCGATCGTGCTGTCGTTCGAGGACATGCATTCGGAACAAGCGATCGTCCAGGAAACTCGCGGACTTCTGCTCCACGTGCAGGAGGTGATCCGCACCTACTTCAACGGCTCCGTCTCGTTCGGGATCAGCGGCATTCAGAACGGCTATAAGTCATTGCCGAAGCTGTACGCGGAGGCGTCGCGCGCGCTCGAGCACAAGTTTTTGTCCGGCCCCGGACAGCTGCACGACGGGAGGGGGGCGCCCGACCCGACGCCGGCGCGCGAGACGTTGTCCGCGCTCCGCGCCGCGCCCGCGCTGCGGGCGCTGCTGTCGCCGATGAAGCAGAAGGAATACGATCATTACATGGATTCGTTCGACGGGGCGCTCGGCGAGGATCGGAAGTCGATCGAAATATTGCTGTTCCAATTCGTCCAATGGGTCAGCACGAACGTGTACGACGACAATCAGAACGAATTGACGTTGCTCGTCTCGGTGACCGACAAGCTGGAGAATAGCGACAACCTGCCCGACATGCTCGAACAGACGCTAATCTACTTATCGGACATCGCGGAGAAGGCGCGCAGTCAACTTAACATGAGCGGGGAAATTACGAAAGCGCTGCAGTACATCAAGCGGCATTATACCGAAAACATTTCCTTGCAGTCTGTCGCCGACCACGTCGGCCTCAGCCTCAGCTATTTAAGCAATCTCTTCAAGAAGGAACTGCAAATTTCGTTCGTCGATTATCTCAACCGGTACCGAATCGAGCGGGCGAAGGAGCTGCTGATCGGCACGCAGCTGAAGTCGTACGACATCGCGGTGCAGGTCGGATTTTCGCCGGAATATACGTACTTCAGCAAAGTGTTCAAGAAGGTAACGGGCCTGAACCCGAACGAGTACCGGAAGCAATGGGTGGCCGGGGCGCGTGGCGACGCATGAAGCGGCTCCGTTGGTTTCAAAGCCTTAGGACGCAGCTCATCTTGGTGTTCATGGTCATCAGCATCGCGGTGCTCGCGGGAGCGTCGTATTACATCTATTCGTTCATGCTCGGCATGGTGAAGGATCAGAACGAACGCCTTCTGTTCCAGCAGTTCCAGCAGCTCGACCATAACATTCATAATTTGATATCCGAAGTGGATCGGCTGCAGAAGCTGTTTCTGCAGGACGACGGCATGCAGGAGCTGCTGCTCAACTTAACCGAGAAGAGCGAGCTGGAGTTTTTGAATTACAAAAATATGCTCCACGCCCGGATCACGAGATTCATCGGCAATTACAGCTATGTGCATTCCATCTACGTCACGGCGGAAAATCAAGGCGCGGTCGGCGGCAGCGGCGACACGACGCTCGTGCATCCCGTCGAGGAATGGTCGAAGACCTTCTTCCGATCGGAGCCGTTCCGCCGCTCGAAGGAGCAATATCCGGGAATCGTCATCGAAGGCAGCTTGACGAAGTCGTTTTTCAACCCGTACATGACGGAGGACAACGACGGCGCGCTCGTTAGCGTTATGCGGGGGACGCGGGCCATATTCGATCCGCGAATCAGCGCGACGCTCATCTTCAACATCGACGAGCGATACTTGGCTTCGATATATTCCGCGTCGCTCGACGCGAACGACGGCGAGATGTTCATCGCGGACGCGGACGGCCGCATCGTCTCCGCGAGCCGTCAAGACCGCATCGGTTCGATGAGTCCTTATATGCCGCCGGACGGCGCCGACGGCCCGGTGTACGGAAGCCACGATATCGTCGACGGCAGCGATCGGGTTCAGATCGTGTACCGCAAGCTGCAGGACACCGGTTGGTATTTAATGAAGGAAATCCCTCTGAATGTGTACTCATCGCAAATTTATACCGTACAGCGCATGATTTTTCTAGTCTTTCTGCTGAGCTTAATCGTCATCTTGATCGTATCGTACTTTTGGCTCAACAAGATGATCCGTCCGCTGCATCTGCTCTCCGGCAAGATGAAGGACATGAGCCGAGGCGAGCTCGGGGTCACGTTCGACGAAGTGCCGAGCAACGAATTCGGCACGGTCATCCGGCGGTTCAACGAGATGTCGCTCAGCATCGTCGACCTGATCAAGAAAAACAACGCGATGCAGGAGCAGAAGCGGGAGCTGGAAATCGAAGCGCTGCAATACCAGATCAATCCGCACTTCCTGTATAACACGCTCAACAGCATTCGCTGGATGGCTTCGATCATTAAAGCCGACAACATCGTAAGCACGATCGTCGCGCTCGGCAACATCCTGCGGCCGGTCTTCTCGAGCAAGGACCCGATGTGCTCGCTTCGCGACGAAATCAGTTACCTGCAGCACTATATCAAGATCATCAATACGCGGTTCGACAACAACGTCATCTTCGATATCGACATCGACGAGTCGGACCTGGACTGCCGCGTTCCCCGCTTTATTTTGCAGCCGCTCGTCGAAAATTCGATCGCGTCGGGACGCCAGGACGAAGGCCACGTCATTCATATCGCCATTCGGGCGGAAGTCGCGGACGGCGAGCTCGTCATCCGCATCGCCGACTCGGGCATCGGACTCGAACCCGGGCGTATGGAGGCGCTGAACCGGAGCCTCGCGGCCGGCGAGGGCTACGAGTCGTCCGGCGACGGCAGCGGCATCGGGCTGAACAACGTGAACAAGCGGATCCGGCTGTACTTCGGTCCGCAATACGGCTTGCACTTCGAGGCGAGGGAGAAGGGGGCGGAAGTCGTCATGCGCATTCCGGCGTCGCAAGTCGGAGAATAAAATCGTTCAAGTTTTTCCGGACAGCGCCCGCGCTGTCCTTTTTCGTTCGGAGAAGACGGCGTTCGAGTTCAAGCGAATCGTTAAATCGTTCAATTCGGCATGGCGTCGCGCCGGTAAATTTTCAATATAGTCGAAAGATCCTTCATTCGGAGGCGACCGAGGAACCGCTATCATAGAGACAGGTGGAGAGAGAAGAGAGACTGCAAGACAAAGGAGAAGAGCTATGGAAATTACGTACGCAGCGAATAAACAGAAGGCCGCCAAGAAGTCGAAGCTCTTCCGGAAAGACGGAATGAAGCTGTTGCTTATGGCGCTGCCCTTCGTGGCGATCGCCTTCGCTTTCAGTTACGTACCGCTGTTCGGCTGGATTTACGCCTTTTTCGACTATCGTCCGGGCATTCCGCTCAGCAAGTCCGAGTTTATCGGTTTGGAAAATTTCACGGCCATGCTAAGCGACCCCCGCATGGGCCCCGTACTGATCAACACGCTGGCGCTCAGCTTGCTGTCGATCGCGACGGCGCCGATCCCGATGCTGTTCGCGATCATGGTGTCCGAAGTGAAAAACGAATGGTTCAAGCGGATCGTGCAGACGACCTCGACGCTGCCTCATTATATTAGCTGGATCATCGTGTATTCCCTCGCGTTCAGCATGTTCAGCACGGAAGGGGCCGTGAACGGGATCCTGTTCAAGCTGGGGCTGAGCGATACGCCGGTCAACGTCCTCGGGAACTACGAACGGGTATGGACCGTGCAGACGCTGCTCTTGCTGTGGAAGGGCGTCGGTTGGAGCGCCATCATCTACTTGGCCGCGATCGTCAGCATCGACAGCGAACAGTACGACGCGGCGCGCGTCGACGGCGCGGGCCGGCTTCGCACGATTTGGCACATTACGCTGCCGAGCATTATGCCGACCTTCATCGTCCTGCTGCTGCTGTCGATCAGCAATCTGTTGTCCGCCGGCTTCGAGCAATACCTCGTCTTTAGCAACGTGATGGTCGCCGACCGGATCGAAGTGCTCGATCTGTACGTATACCGGCTCGGACTCGTGACCGGCGATTATTCGTACTCCACCGCCGTAGGCATCTTCAAGTCGGTCATCAGCATCATTCTGTTATTCAGCGTCAACTTTATGTCTAAGAAAATCCGCGGGCAGGGTATCGTATAAGCAGCCGGGAAGGGAGTTTCGCCATGAGCATGCAAGCCAACGCGCCGGCGGTTCGCCGCAAGCGGCCTATTCACTTGAAGGATCTTACGTTCGATACGATCAACTACTTGGTTCTCGCGTTGCTCGTCATCGTCACGATCTATCCGTTCTACTATATCTTCATCTACTCGATCAGCGACTCGATCGAAGCCCAGAAGGGCGTGTATCTATGGCCGGCGGGCTTCTCGCTCGAGGCGTACCGGACGACGATCGGTCTCCCGGGCATCGCGGACTCCGCGATCGTCTCGCTGTCGAGAACCGTGCTCGGAACGATCGTAACCGTATTTTGCTGCTCCTTCTTCGCGTACCTGATCACGAAGGACGAGATGCCGTTCCGGAAGTACATCTATCGTTTCGTGCTCGTCACGATGTATTTCAACGCCGGGTTCATCCCTTGGTATTTGACGATGAAGGCGTACGGCCTGCAGAACAACTTCTTGCTTTACATCATTCCGTCCGCGCTCTCGGCCTTCAACGTCATCCTGATCAAGACGTTCATCGAACAGCTGCCGGCGTCGCTCGAGGAATCGGCGAAGATCGACGGCGCGGGGTATTTCAAAATTTACACGAGCGTCATCTTCCCGCTGTCGATGCCGATCATCGCGACGATCGCCGTGTTCGCCGCCGTCGGGCAGTGGAACACTTGGTTCGACAACTTCTTTCTCGTGGAAAACCCGAAACTGCAGACGCTGCAGCTCGTGCTCTATAATTTCTTGAATCAATCCAGCAATTTGTCCAACATGACGACGGAGCAGCTGAACCGCGGCGACTTGGTCCGCACGCTGACGCCGCAATCGATCCGCATGACGATCACGATGCTCGTCACGCTGCCGATCGTGCTCGTGTATCCGCTGCTGCAGCGGTACTTCGTCAAAGGCATCATGCTCGGCGCCGTTAAGGGCTAAGCGACGGATTATCCGGCCGACGGCCGATAATTATAGATCCTTATTCGATGTGGGAGGGGTAAAGCAATGAAAAAGAAAGGGACTTGGAAGCTTGCGATCATGATGACGATGATCCTGGCGCTGGTGCTGTCGGCTTGCTCCGGCGGCGGCTCCGATAACGCGAAGGACGACGAAGGGACCGGCGACGCGGGCCAAACGGCCGAAGGCGGTACGGATACCAAGGCGACGAACGAGGGACCGAAAGAGCTCGTCACCTTGCGCGTACTCGTTATGGAGCCCGGCACGAAGTGGAACTCGGTGCAGCAGGACAGCGTGATCGCGAAGGAACTCGCGGAGAAGCTCGGCGTGAAAATCGAATACGTCGAAGCGGACGAAAATAAATTCAACGTACTGCTCGCCGGCGGCGAGCTGCCGGATATCGTTCGCGCGGACCCGAACAAATTTCAGAAGCAGCTTATCGAGGGCAACTTGATCATCCCGATGGACGATCTATTGGCGAGTCACGGGAAAGATATTACCGCGAACATCGGCACGGTCGTGGAATACGGCAAGAAAAACTGGAGCAACGGCACGGGCAAGGCGTATTTCTTGCCGCCGCAGGTGCAGCCGAAGCCGGGGGAATCCGTCGCTCCGATTACGATCGGCGCAACGATTCGCTGGGATTGGTACAAGGAAATCGGCGCGCCGCCGATGGACACGATGGACCAGATGCTGGACGCCGTCGAGCAAATCGTGAAGAACCATCCGAAGACCGACGAAGGCAAGCCGGTGTACGGGGTATCGATGTGGCAGGACTGGGGCCTCTGGCCGTACACGATTACGCCGCTCGTCTTCACGAAGTCGTCCGGCGCGACGAGCGACCTGACGGCGGCGCAAGTCGGCGATCATAATTTCATCAGCGTGCTGACGGACGAAACGTCCAACTTCTGGGTCGCGATGGACTTCTTCAACAAAGCGCAGCGCAGAGGCTTGCTCGATCCGGACTCCCTCACGATGAAGAACAACGACTATATGGCGAAAGCGACGGCAGGCCAAATCGTCGTCGGCCCGGCGACATGGGCGATGGGAGACTTCAACGCGCAGCATCCGGAAGGCGACAAGGGATATATCGTCGTTCCGGCCGGCAAGCTCGCTTGGACGGGCGGCGTCAATCCGCTCGGCTGGGTGGATAAGTCGTATTCGATCTCGAAGAGCTCGAAGAACCCGGAGAAAGCAATGGAATTCCTGAACTACATCTTCTCTTACGAAGGCGCAAGAACGATGTACAACGGCGTGGAAGGCACGCACTGGAACATGGTGAACGGCGTTCCGACGCTGACGGAAGAGACGCTCGCGCTCAAGTCGGCGGGCGGTACGGAGTTCGAGAAGACGGGCTTGTCGCTCGACCGCAACATCATCGGTCTCGGCGGCGATCTCGTCAACCCGAACGACGGCCAACCGGTCAATCTGTTCAACGCCGGCGAGGCGCTTTCGAAGGCCGCTACGCCGCTCGAGAAAGATTTCGCCGCCCATTACGGCGCGACGTACTCGGGCGAAGTGTTCGAGAAGCTGATCGAAGAAGGCAAGCTCGACACGTTCACGACGTGGATGAACGGCATGTCCGACGATGAAATTTTGAAGCGCAACACGGTTCCGGGCGTCACGCTCACCGAGGAGCACAAGAAGACGGAAGCCGCTTTGAAGGAGCTTGCGGCGCGTCAAGCGGCGAAGATCATTCTTTCGAAGTCCGAGGAAGAGTTCCAGAAGAATAAAGAAGAAGCGATCAAAGCGTTCAAGGACGGCGGCGCCGAAGAGTTCACGAAGTTCTACAACGACGAAGTCAAGAGACTGCGCACGGAGCACGGATTGTAATCCAATCGAATACGAACAAGGACAACGAGCCAAAGCCGAAACCGACTTTGGCTCGTTTCTTATTTCGGCAGGTTTCGCAGGCGGCGCGATATCATTTTCCGAAGACGCATCGAATCGGTGCCGTAAGAGAACCGTGCGGATCGAACTTGTTCAACCGATCATAAAATCTTTCAACCTCGCTCGCGCCGTCATCGGAAAACTATTCAATCGTTTCCTAAGAATCTTCAAACTGGAAGCGGTTACTTGAAGGTACGATGTTGCTGTACCCATACGAAAGGAGAATCGCTAATGAACAGAAGGAACAGGAACTCGCTGCATCGCTTCGGAGCGCTCGCGTTGGCGGCGTCCTTGGCGCTGTCCTCGTGGGCAGGGGCGAAGCCCGTCGAAGCGGCCGATTCGGACGACTCGGCCGCTCCCGCGCCGCACACGGTACGGATCGATCCGAACGAGGTCGTCCAATCGGATTTCCTCGGCATCGGGGTGAACGTCATTCCGACGGCGCTGATGGAGGGAACGACCCGGTTCGGGTATACGGAGGCGCACTGGGAGATGGATCGCAAGCGCATTCTGACGGTCCGGCCGAAGGTGGCGCGGGTGTGGTTTCAGATCGACTGGATGGAGTCGGCGAAAGGCGTCTATACGTTCGACAGCCCTCAAATGCAGGCGTTCTACAAGTATCTGGACGTTTTCAAGGAAGCCGGTACGGAAATCGAGCTGAATATGGGCTGGAAGATCGGCTCCGCGGCGCACGAGTGGTTCAACATTCCGGGCGTCGATCCGTGGACGAGCGCGCCGGCGGACTTGGACGCGTACGCCGCCTCGACTTCGGCGGCGCTGCGCGAGTTGATCGAGGTTCGCGGATACGACAACGTGAAATATCTGACGTTCTACAACGAGCCGAACGGCAGCTGGGACTTCGAAGCGCCCGGCGACCAACAGGCGTACTACGCGGAGATGGTGCGCAAGGCGAGCGAGCGTCTCGCGGCGGACGGCCTCCGCGACCGCATCGAAATTTGGGGGCCGGAGGAGACGGGCGCTCCGGGCTGGACGCAATACATGAAGGATCATATCGACGAGCATATGGACGGCTACAGCTTCCACGTCTACGGGGAAGCGTACGAAGGGCTTCGCGTTGCGCTGAAGCAGCGCAGCGATTACGTGGCGCCGAAGCCGGTCCATCTGACCGAGTTCGGCTGGGGCGACGACAACGCCAGCAATTGGGACGCGGGCTTCGCGAATTCCGTCGTCGCCGTTGCCAACGGGGGCGTGAAATCCGCGCTCGTGTGGCAGCTGAACGGCGTCTGGAGTCCCGATCCGTTCGGCGGGACGAACGGCGTCTACACGATGTGGGATTCGATCGTGCTCGGGATGGAGCCGCGCAAGACGTTCTACAGCGCGGGCTTGCTCAACCGGTACATACCGGAGCACAGCTCGGTTCTCGCGGTGGATACGGGAACGCCGGACTTGCGCGCGGCCGCGTTCAAGACGGCGGACGGGAACTATTCGATTTTGTTGGAGAGCAAGGCGGGCTTGCCGAAGGACGTTACGTTCGATTTCGGCGGGGTCGAGATCGGCAAGACGTTCCGCAAGCACGTCTATCAAGACGACGTCGTTCGGACCGGGAACGCGATTCTGCCGCCGGCGTCGGCCAGCTTCGAAGCGGGCGCGTCGTTCCGGGATCCGAACGTAGGGTCGGCGTACCACTTCGCGGTCTACACGACCGAGCCGCCGCAGACGCAAGTCGAGGTGTCGCCGCTTCTGCCTACGGTGCGCTCCGGCGACAAGCTGCAGCTGTCCGCGACCGTCATCGACAATACCGGCGGCGTGACGTGGAGCATCGTCGGCGAGAACAACGGCGCGATCAACAAAAACACCGGCGTCTACCACGCGCCGCAGGTGACGGACGAGACGCTGATCGCGGTGAAAGCGACCAGCGACAGCGATCCCGGCGCCTACGGCGTCGCGTTGATCAAGGTGCTGCCGATGGCGCTGCCCAACACGGTCGAGCCGGTGTCGTTCGGCTTGGCGCCGGGCGTCTATCCTTCCGCCGAAGCGGTGACGCTGACGACGGCGACGCCGGGCGCGGACATCCGCTACACGCTGGACGGCAGCGAGCCGACGGCGGCGTCCCCGCTGTACGAGCGGCCGATCATCTTGGCCGACGGGACGCTGGCGCTGCTGAAGGCGAAGGCGTTCAAATCCGGGCTGAAGTCTTCGGGCGTTACGTCGGCCCTGTATCAGACGAATCAAGTGAGCAACTCGCCGGACGGTTATGCGTTCTGCGCGTACGAGGGGGGCGAATGTCACTTCGAAGGCGAGGCGATCGTCGCCTTCGGCGCGGACGGATTGTTCAATTACGCCGTCCATACGGGCGGAGTCGCTTGCGCGGCCGCGGAGTTCGGCGGCGATCCGAGCCCGGAGCATGCGAAGCGCTGCTTCGTCAGCTACGACATTCCGGAGGAAGTGCCGGTCGTTACGTTCTTCAACGCCAGCTTCGAGAAGCCGGGCACGACGACGGCGCGTCCGGGTCCGATGACGAACGGCTGGACGTTCAACTCCCGCGCGGGCGTGCAGCATAACGCCGGCCCGTTCGGCGCGACCCCGGCGCCGCTCGGCGTCCAGACCGCGTACCTCAAGACCGACGGCGGCGTCTCCGGCGTCATCGGCCAGTCGATCAACTTTAAGCCGGGCGCGTATCAGATGGAGTTCAAAGCCGCGAAGCGCACCAGCTTCGGAGGCACGCAAACGTTCGACGTGTATTTCGACGACACGGTCATCGGCTCGTACGCGCCGACGTCCGGGGAGTACGTCATCTATCGTACGGAGCCGTTCGAGACGTCGGGAGGCCGGCACACGATCCGGTTCGTCGCGACGACGACGGTCGGCGACAACACGGCGTTCCTCGACGACGTTCGAATTACGCATCCGAAGCCGTTCGACGCGCCGCATGTCGCGAACGCCGGCTTCGAATCGCCGGCCGCGACGAACGACGGCGGCGTTCTGCTCGGCGCCGCGGCTTCGGCCTCGGCTTCCGCGGGCTGGACGTTCAACGAGACGTCCGGCGTCGCGCGGAACGGCGCACCGGGCGCGCCGAACGCGCCGCTCGGCATGCAGGCGGCGGCGCTGCGAACCGTGGACGGCGAGGCCGGGCGCTTCTCGCAACCGGTCGAGTTTCCGGCCGGAACGTATGTCCTTAGCTTCCGCGCCGCGGCGTCCGGCGCTTCCGGCGCCCAGACGTTCGAGGTGCGCGTCGGAGACCAAGTCGTCGGTACGTACTCGCCGACCGCGACGAGCTACGCCGACTTCGATTCGGACTTCTTTACGGTGGAAGCGGGCGCCCATGACGTCTCGTTCGTCTCGGTAACGGCCGACGGAGAACGGACGGCGTACGTCGATGCGGTGTCCATCGAGCGCATTGAAATTCCGGAATGGCCGGAACTCGCGAACGCCGGCTTCGAATCGCCGACGATCACGACGAGCCACGGCGTTCTGGGCGGCGGCGACGGCTGGACGTTCAACGAACGGTCGGGCATGCAGCGCAACGGCAGCGCCTTCGGGGCGGCCGACGCGCCGGAGGGCACGCAGTCCGCGCTGCTGCAGACGAACGGCGGCGTCGCCGGGGCGATCAGCCAGACGATCGTGTTCCCGGCGGGGTCGTACGCGATCAGCTTCCAAGCGGCGAAACGCACCAGCTTCGGCGGGCAGCAATCGTTCGCCGTGTACCTCGACGATCGGGTTTTAGGCTCATACACGCCGACGTCGGGCAGCTACCAAGCGTATACGACGGACGGCTTCGTCATCGACAAACCCGGCCGGCATACGATCCGGTTCGCGGCGACGACGACGACGGGCGACAACACGGCGTTCGTCGACGCGATCGACCTCGTGCCGTATACGCCGCCTTCCGGTCCTGCGATTCCGAACGGCAGCTTCGAGTCGCCGCCGGTGACGGCGTCGACCGGCGTGCAGGTCGGCGGCGCTGCGGACGGCTGGACGTTCAATTCCCGCTCGGGGCTGGTGAAGAACGGCAGCGTGTTCGGAGAAGCACCCGCTCCGTCGGGCATTCAGGCGGCGTACCTGAATACGAATAACGGGCAGGGCGAATTCAGCCAATCCGTCTTCCTGCCGGGCGGGACGTACGCGATCTCGTTCCAGGCGGCGAAGCGTTCGTTCGGCGGCGCGCAATCGTTCGACGTCTACCTCGACGAGACGTTGATCGGCTCGTACGCGCCGGCTTCCACGGCGTACGCTTCCTTCGCGACGGACGCGTTCGCGGTCGAGACGGGCCACCATACGATCCGGTTCGCGGCGACGACGACGACAGGCGACAATACGGCGTTCATCGACGCGATTACGATCGGCGAACCGGCTCCGCAGGCCGTACCGATCTTCGCGAACGCGGGCTTCGAATCGCCGGCCGTGACGGGGGTCCGCGGCAACATGACGGACGGCTGGACGTTCAACGCGACCGCCGGCGTACAGCGCAACGGCAGCGCCTTCGGGGCCGCGCCGGCGCCGGAAGGCGTGCAGACGGGGCTCATCCAAAACAAGGACGGCGCGGCCGGGGAGATCAGCCAGACGCTCTTTTTCCCGAAAGGGACTTATATGATTCAATTCCAAGCGGCAAGACGCGCCTTCGGCGGTCAACAGACGATCGAGGTGCGAACGGGCGACACGACGATCGGCACGTTCGCGCCGGCGTCCTCGACCGAATTCCAAACGTTCGTCACGGAGCCGTTCACGGTTTCCTCCGGGTCGAGCCGCACGATCCGCTTCGTCGGCACGGCGGCGACGGGAGACAGTACCGCGTTCCTCGACGCGGCGACGATTGTTAGGGTTTCGGAGCAATAACGAAAAGAAGGGCGGTTCCAAGCGTCGTTGCGCGCTTGAAACCGCCCTTTTCGCTCCGGATCCGGCAAGGGAGGGAGGAATCCCCGCGCGAACGCCGTATTCCTATTACAGGCGAAATTTATTACATCGAAACGGATGGTGGCTCCCTATGACCGAAGCGAGACAATTGGCGAATTTGTTGTCCGGCATGCAAGTCATCGACCTCTCGCATACATACGAGGAGGATATGCCCGTCGTCTTGTCGCATTCGCGTTATTTCCACACGCTCTGGGATTCGTTCGACACGGGCAGCATCGCGCTCGCGTATCAGCTCGTCATGAACGAGCATTGCGGGACGCATATGGACGCGACGGCGCATTTCCTTCGGGAGGGGCATGAGGCGCATCGGTATATGGACGAAACGCCGACGACGCAGTTTTTCGGCCGGGCGCTCACGATCGACGTCTCGTTCCTCGACGAAACCGGCAGCGTATCCCGCGGGGTCGTCGAAGCGTGGGAACGGACGCATCAGCGAATCGAATCCGGCGATATCGTCTTCTTCCGTTTCGGCTGGGACCGGTATTGGGTGCCTCGCTCGGTCGACTTGAAGTACGCCAAGGAATGGCCCGGCCTCGCGGAGGACGCCGCCTTCTATTTGGTCGAGAAGGGCGTCAAGGTCGTCGGCTGCGACGTCATCGCGATCGACGGTAGCGCCGCCGAA
The DNA here is from genome assembly GCF_005765165.1 of Paenibacillus antri. NCBI lineage: Bacteria > Bacillati > Bacillota > Bacilli > Caryophanales > Paenibacillaceae > Paenibacillus > Paenibacillus antri. Next base: position 480,279 of record NZ_VCIW01000002.1, read on the forward strand.
GGCGCGCCCGCGCATTACGCGCTGCTGGGGAACGGCGTGAACATCGTGGAAAATTTAACGAAACTTGACCGAATTCTAGGCGAGAGCGTCGTCTTTATCGCTCCCCTGAAGGTGAAGCGAGGCTCGGGTTCGCCGCTCCGCGCGCTCGCGTTCGTCTCCAAATAAAACAAGGTCCGTCCCGCGCTCAAGGCGCTCGGTGACGGACCTTGTTCGTTACTTGCCGGCGACGGCGTTCGGTTCCGCGGCTTGGGCGACGACCGGTACGTTCCTCCTGCGGCTTCACCTTCTTAATGAAGAAAGCCAGCGCCAGGGCGGCGACCGTCATCCACGTCGCGACGACGAACGCATAGTCGATGCCGTGCACGGCGGCCTGCGCTGTGACGCCGGCCATGGCCGCCGCATCCTGCGGGTCGATGCCGCCCGCGGCGACGAGCTCCGCGCCCTTCACCTCGGCTTGGTGCGTCATGATCGTCACGAGCAGCGCCGTGCCGAGCGCGCCGGCGACGTTGCGTAGCGTCTGCGACATCGCGGAGCCGTGCGCGTTCAGCCGCTGCGGCAGCTGATTGAGCCCCGCCGTTTGGATCGGCATCATCAGCAGCGACATGCCGAACATGCGGATCGTATAAATCCAGATGATCTTCGTGTAGGTCGTGTCGAGCGTCAGCGTGCTGAACTCGTACGTCGTTATCGTCGTGATGACGAGTCCGGCGACGGCCAGCCAGCGGGCTCCGATCTTATCGAAGATCGCCCCGGTGATCGGCGACATGACGCCCATGAGCAGCGCGCCCGGCAGCAGCAGCAGACCCGACTCGAGCGGCGTAAAGCCGCGGAGCGTCTGCAGGTAGATCGGGAGCAAAATCATTCCCGAGAACATCGCCATCGTGACGATGCCGTTGATGAGCGTCGTCAAGGAAAACATGCCGTACCGGAACACGCGGAATTCGAGAATCGGCTTCTCCGCCGCGAGCTCGCGCCAGACGAAGAGCAGCAAGGAGACGACGCCGACGACGAGACTCGTAATGACGAGCGGGCTGTCCCAGCCGTCGTTGCCCGCGTCGCTGAAGCCGTACAGCAGCCCGCCGAACCCGAGCGTAGAGAGGACGACCCCGAGCGTATCCAGCTTCGGCGAAGACGTCTTCGCGACGTTCTTCATGGCGAACCAACCGAAGACGAGCGAGAACAAGGAGATCGGAAGTACGATATAGAATAGGACGCGCCACGAGTAATGTTCCACGACCCAACCGGACAACGTCGGCCCTACGGCCGGGGCGAAAATCATGGCGAGGCCCATCATCCCCATCGCCTTGCCGCGTTCCGCGACCGGGAAGATGGTAAGGACGACGATGGACATGAGCGGCATCAGGATGCCGGCGCCGGCGGCTTGGATGAGGCGGCCGGTAAGCAGGAAGCCGAAGTTCGGCGAGACGGCGCAGACGATCGTACCGATGAGGAACAATACGACGGCGGAATGAAACAAGGCTCTCGTCGTAAAACGTTGAATCAAGAAGGCGCTGATCGGGACGAGCACGCCGTTGACGAGCATATAGCCCGTCGACAGCCATTGCACCGTGTTCGCGCTGATCTCCAAATCTTCCATCATCTTCGGCAGGGCGACGTTGAGCAGCGTCTGACTGAGAAGCGCCACGAAGGCGCCGATAATGAGGGCGGCCAAGATCGGCCCTCTTCGCGGGGCGGTCGTCGCGTTATTCATCTTGTGGGGTATCCTCTCCGTAGGTATTGAATATTTCCGTAATCCGTTCGTTAATGCGCACCAAGTGTTCTATATCTTCGGTCGGGAGCGCGAGCAGCGGCTCAAGCAGCTCCATGCGCCGAGAGTCGGTCTTCCGCCAGACGTCGACGCCGCGCTCCGTGAGCGACAATACGATGGATCTGCGGTCTTCTGTACCGCGCTCGCGGACGACGAGCCCCGCCTTCTCCATCCGGTCGACGATGCCGCTGGCGGTGCTGTTCCCGATTTGGATGCGCTGCGCCAGCTCCGCGAGTCCGATGCGAGGGCGCTCCGACAGCACCCGCATGACCAACACCTGTACCGGGGTGACGCCGTGCGGCGTCGCGGCTTTCACCAGCATTCGGTGGAAAGCGATATTTACGTTGCGGAACGATTGAAATAAGAGCTGCACTCGCTCCCGATCTTCCTTCGACGGCATTCGAAACCCTCCTATTCGGAAAAAGTATTTCGCTCTCGAATATTTCGCATGCGAACTATTATAGTGCCGAGACGAACCTCAGGTCAATGGAAGACGGTTGTTTCCTAGGAGGGAAAAGAGATACAATTGAAGCGAATCATGGATTCGGTTATTGCAAGCGAACGGCGAAGGGGAGAGTTGTATGCGTATAGGCGCAATCGAAGCGGGCGGCACCAAGTTCGTCTGCGGCATCGGCAACGAGCGGGGCGACATCGAGGATCGGGTAAGCTTCCCGACCGAGCGTCCCGAAGAGACGCTGCGGCAGGTGATCGAGTATTTCCAAGACAAAAACGTCGAAGCGATCGGCATCGGCAGCTTCGGCCCGATCGATATCGATCCGGCGAGCCCGACGTACGGCTTCGTTACGACGACGCCGAAGCCGGGTTGGGGGAATTACGACTTCCTCGGCGCGATGAAGCGGGCGTTCGACGTCCCTTACGGCTGGGACACGGACGTGAACGCGGCCGCCTTCGGGGAAGCGACCTGGGGCGCGGCGCAAGGCTTGGACAGCTGCGTCTATTACACGATCGGCACCGGCGTCGGCGTCGGCGTATACGCGGAAGGACGGCTCGTGCACGGCCTCGTCCATCCGGAAGGCGGCCATGTGCTGACGCGGCGACATCCGGAGGACGACTTCGCGGGCGTATGTCCGTACCATGGCGATTGCCTCGAAGGCATGGCGGCCGGTCCCGCGCTCGAGAAGCGCTGGGGCGCGAAGGGAGCCGAGCTCGGCGCGGATCATCCGGCGTGGGGCATCGAGGCGTTCTACATCGCGCAAGCGGTATCGAGCGCGATTCTGCTGCTGTCGCCGAAGCGCGTCATTCTCGGCGGCGGCGTCATGAAGCAGGAGCAGCTGTTCCCGCTCGTCCGCGCCGAGGTTCGGCGTTTGCTTGCCGGCTACGTACGGGCCGAAGCGATCGCGGACGGCATCGACGCGTACATCGTTCCGCCGGGACTCGGCGACAACGCGGGGCTTAGCGGCGCGCTCGCGCTCGGTCGAGCGGCATGGGAGCGGGAGGCGGCGGCGCGATGAACGGGGCGGAGCGATTAGGCTTCGGCGCGGACGAACGGCTCTTGATCGTGAACGCCGACGACTTCGGCATGTGTCATTCGACGAACCTCGGGATTTTCCAGCTGCTCGAGGAAGGCGCCGTGGATTCGGCGACGATCATGATGCCGTGCGGCTGGGCGCGCGAGGCGCTCCGGTGGAGCGCGGCGCGGCCGGAGCTGAACGTCGGCGTCCACTTTACGCTGACGAGCGAATGGGAAGGCTACAAGTGGGGTCCGGTCGGCCGCGTCGGCGACGCGACGTCGCTCGCGACGAAGGAAGGCTGGTTCCCGGCCGACGTCCGGACGGTCGAGTCGACCGCGGATCCGGCTCAGGTGCGCGCGGAGCTGATCGCCCAGATCGAGATGGCGATCGCCTCCGGGCTCGAGCCGACGCATCTCGATAACCATATGGGCTCCGTGTACGGTCTCGAAACCGGACGCGACTTCCTGCGCGAGGTGTTCGAGGTTTGCGTCCGGTACCGTCTGCCGTTTCGCTTGCCGCGGAAGGCGCCCGCGAATCGCGGAGCGACGCCGGAGCTGCAGGCGAGGGCCGCCCAAATCGGCGCGATCGCGGATGCGACGGGCGTCTCGATCCTGGACGATCTGGTCGGCCTTCCGTTCCAGAAGCTGCCCGGAGAGACGTACGACAGCTTCAAGCGCGACATGATCGCCTTGCTCCGCAGCCTGTCGCCCGGCGTCACCGAGCTGATCATCCACCCGTCGCTCGTGACGGACGAACTGAAGGCGATCAACCCGCATTGGGAGAAGCGCGGGTGGGAGATGGACATCTTCCGCGACGCGGAGGTCCTTCAAGCCATGAACGAAGCGAGCATTCGCCGCGTTCGTTGGTCCGATCTGCGAGCTCTGCAGCGAGGAGAACGATAAGAATAAGAAGGGGGTGTCCTTAGTCGTCTAACGACCGGAGGACGCCCCCTTCTTTGCGCAGGAATCTCGCGCTGACGACGGCGTACGCCAAGCCGGCCGCCGCGAGCCGATGCGCGAAGGCCGGCAGCAAGGTCTCGTCGTCGTCGTGAACGAAATTGGGAAGCCCGGCGCATGCGGCGAAGCCGCGCGCCCGCAAGGAGGCGATTCGCGCCGCGTACGGCGCCGGGTCGGGCTCGATGCGCCGGGGCAGCACGCAGACGTCGACGATGCGGCGATCCGCCGGCACGCCGTAGCGATCCGCCAGCGATAGCACGGCTTCCAAGTTCGCTTCGAACGACTGCGATCTTGCGCCCGGCGCGAACGGGAGCAGGACGATGCGGGCGAACGTCTTAAGCGCCTCAGGGCCGAACGACGCCCAGGCCGCCTCGTCCGCGGGCAATGAATTTAAGACCGGCTCGCGAACGACGCGCGCCGCGGCCGACGCGAGCGCGGGATCGGGCGATTCGAGCCATACGTCTTCGGCTCCTTCGAGCCGGCGCGGCGCGTCGCCGGGACGCAGACGTACGCAGGAGCCGTCGGGCGGCGTCGCGCCGTCGTTTTCGGAATAATAAGGAACGATCTCCATCTTCGCAGCCTCCTCTGCCGAACCCAACGTATCATATTCTCCCAACAATTCCTACCGAGCGTGTTCAACATATCGCGGACCGAACTGGAAATACTGTTAGACAAGCATACGGAAAAACGGAGGAATGCTTGTGTCCAGCGCTGCGAAAAAACGGTTCAATCTTACGCCTAAGGAATATCAATCGCTCGCGAAAAGCAAGGAGCCCGCGCGGCCGGTTTTCGTCAACTGTTGGCGGGCGTTCGTAGCCGGCGGGACGATTTGCGTCATCGGTCAGATGATCGCGACGCTGTTCGTCGAATACGCGGGCATGACGAAGGAGCAGGCCGGCGTGCCGACCGTCGTGCTGCTGATCCTGCTGTCCGTCATCCTGACGAGCCTCGGGGTGTACGACAAGATCGCCCAGTGGGCGGGCGCGGGGACCGCGGTTCCCGTCACCGGCTTCGCCAACTCGATGTCGTCCGCGGCGATCGAGCATCGAAGCGAAGGCATCGTGCTCGGCGTCGCCACGCGCATGTTCAAGCTGGCCGGTTCCGTCGTCGTCTTCGGCACCGTCGCCGCCTTCGTCGTCGCGCTCGTCCATTGGATCATAGGGACGGGAGGTCAATCCTGATGAAACGAGGGAAGCAGACCTGGCGTTTCGAAGAGCCGCCGGTCATCTTATCGCGGGCGGCCGTCGTCGGTCCGGTGGAAGGGGAGGGACCGCTCGGCGCGGACTTCGACATCGTGCACGACGACTTGTTCATCGGTGAGAAGTCTTGGGAGAAAGCCGAGCGGAAGCTGCTCGAGGAAGCGTCCCTGCTCGCGGTGCAGAAGGCGGGCGTGCGGATCGACGAGGTCGACCTGTTCATCGGCGGCGATCTGCTGAACCAAATCGTGAGCGCCACATTCGCCTCTCGTACGTTCGGCATTCCGTATCTAGGCGTCTTCGGGGCGTGCTCCACGTCGATGGAGAGTCTCGCCCTGGCGGCGCTGGCCGTCTCTAGCGGCAACGCCGACCGCGTGCTCGCCGGCACGAGCAGCCATAACTGCACCGCGGAGAAGCAGTTCCGCTATCCGACGGAATACGGCTCGCAGAAGCCGCCGACGGCGCAAAACACGGTCACCGGCGCAGGCGCCGCGCTCGTCGGGCGGCACGGGGAAGGTCCTCGAATCACGTCGGCCACTATCGGGAGGGTCATCGATCTGGGCATTACGGACCCGTTCAATATGGGCGCCGCGATGGCCCCGGCGGCGGTCGACACGATCACGGCGCACCTGAACGACCTGGAAGTGTCTCCGGGCCATTACGACCTGATCGTGACCGGCGATCTCGCGGCCGTCGGCCTCGCGATGGCGCGGGAGCTGTTCAAGAAGAACGGCGTGCCGATCGAAGAGACGGTATACGACGACTGCGGACTTCTCATGTTCGACAGGCAGAAGCAGCAGGTGTTCGCCGGCGGCAGCGGCTGCGCCTGCTCCGCGGCCGTGACGTACGGCCATCTGTTGAAGCGGCTGGAGCGGGGAGAGCTGAATCGCATTCTCGTCGTCGCGACGGGTTCGCTCCTGTCCCCGTTGACGGTCCAGCAAAAAGAAAGCATTCCTTGCATCGCCCACGCGGTGGCGATCGAAAGCGGAGGTGCGCGGTAATGTTGGAAGCGTTCATGCCCTTCGTCTGGGCGTTCCTGGTCGGCGGCGCGATTTGCGTCGTCGGGCAGCTGATGTTCGACGTATTGAAGATGACCCCGGCGCATACGATGGTCACGCTCGTCGTCGCCGGCGCGATTCTCGACGGGGTGGGCTTGTACGACCCGCTCATCGAGTTCGCCGGCGCCGGCGTTACGGTGCCGATTACGAGCTTCGGCAACTCGCTCGCGCACGGGGCGCTCACCGAGCTGAACACGACGGGAACGGTCGGTCTCGTCAGCGGCATCTATCATTATACGAGCGCCGGCATCTCGGCGGCGATCGTCTTTTCCTTCTTCGCCGCGCTGCTCGTCCGCCCGAAGGGGTAGGGCGAGACGACAGGCCGGCAGGAGGAAGCCCCGTCCGCGGCTTAAGACGCGCTTCCTTTTTCGCGCGAAACATCATTCGCTTGTTAGAAACATGACGACCCTTTCATTCGGAAGGGTCGTTTTTCTACGAACACTGGCGGGATGCGTGCCTCGATTTTCGTGGCGGAGTCGTTTTCCCAATATCAACCAAGCATATGGAAATCGTTACAAAAAAAATTAGAGAAATCAAAGGTGTACCGGTCTCCTTACTTTTAGTAATATTGATTTATAGTATGCACAATAGAGGAGGCACCGGACATGCAAACGCGTTTGGAAGACGACGTCCGCATCGTAACGGAATTAAAGCGGAACTTGGAGTCGTGCATTTATGGGAAGAGTGCCGAAATCGATCTCATGCTGACGGCGCTGCTCGCCGGAGGGCATGTTTTGGTAGAAGACGTTCCGGGGACGGGCAAGACGGTGCTGATCAAGGCGCTCGCCAAGTCGGTGCAAGCCCAATTCCGCCGCATCCAGTGCAACCCCGACCTGCTGCCTACCGATATTACGGGCGTTTCGATTTACCACCCGAAGACCGAAGCGTTCGAGTTCCGTCCGGGACCGATCATGACGAACATTCTCCTCATCGACGAAATCAACCGCGCCACGACGAAAACCCAATCCGCGCTGCTCGAAGCGATGGAAGAGCGGCACGTTACCGTGGACGGCGAATTGTATCCGCTTCCAGAACCGTTCCTGCTGCTCGCGACGCAAAACCCGATCGACTTCGAAGGAACGTACGTGCTGCCGGAGGCGCAGATGGACCGCTTCATGTTGAAGTTCGCGCTCGGTTATCCGGACGAGGATACGGAGCGGCGCATGGCGCAGGTGCAGACGGTGTCCCGTCCGATCGACGAGCTGCAGCCTGTAACGGACGGCGCTAGATTGCTAGAATTACAGAACCGCGCGAAAACGATCCATATCGAGGACGCCGTCGGACATTACGCGGTAGAACTCGTCCGGCGCACGCGCGAACATCGCCAGCTGCTGCTCGGCGCCAGCCCACGCGCGACGCTCGCGCTGCTGTCCGCTTCGAAGGCGTACGCGTTCCTGCAAGGGCGCGACTTCGTCATTCCGGACGACATCAAGTGGCTTGCCCCTTACGTGCTCGGGCATCGACTCGTGCTGGAGACGGAAGCGAGATTGGAAGGCGTGACAGTGCAATCGATCCTCGAGTCGATCTTCCGGGACGCGAAGGTGCCCGTACGATTGGAGCGATAACGGATGCAGCGAGCCCCCAGAACGATCCGCTGGTCCGCGAAAGCTTGGGGACTGGCGCTGTGCGTCGTATCGTGTCTGTTTTTCGTGGCGTTCCAAGGCGGCAAGCTGAGTCTCATGTTATTGATCATCATTACCTGTTTATCCGTATACTTGCTGCTCGGCCGGTGGAGCGGCATCTCCTCGGCGCGAGGCCGGCGGGAGATCGGCGGCGTCGCCGGCGGCGCGATGCTGCAGGCCGGCAGCGCGCTGAAAGCGAACATCCATGTGGACATTCCGGGCTTCTGGCCGATTCCGTACGTGACCGTGAAGGATAAGCTGACGAAGTTCGGGGGCGAAAGCCAAGTGTACGAAGGCACGTTCGTTCCGGATTGGAAGCGGCGCGGCGAGCTGTCGTACGTGACGCCGCCCCTCGGCCGCGGGCTGTATAAATTCGAGAACGTCGAATGCGTGACGCAGGACATATTCGGCCTGTTCGAGCACGCGGGCGTCATCTCGATGCCGCTGACGTTCAGCGTGCTGCCGCGTACGGTGGCCATCCCCGAGTGGCGGCAGCTGCGCACGCTGTTCAAGGGCAACCACCAGCAATCGTCGGTGAACGGCTCGCAGCGGGAGACGACGCAAATCAACGGCGTCCGCGAATACATCTACGGCGACCGGCTCGCGAAGGTGCACTGGCGGGCGACCGCGCGGACGGGGCATTGGAAGTCCAAGGAGTTCGAGCGGGAGTCGCTGCCGAAGCTGACGATCGTGCTCGACCGCCAAACGAACGTCTATCGGTCGAGCGAGCAATTCGAGCTCGCGGTATCCGTCGCGGCTTCGCTGCTGCAGTTCGCGGCGAAGCGCGGCATGTCGACGGGCTTCCTGTCCGTCGGCGGCGGTCGCGTCTTCCACGAGACGCCGGGTGGCTACGAGACGCGGGGGCGCATCGAGAAGCATCTGATCGAGGTGCAGCCGGACCCGAACGGCGATCCGTCCCGCGCTCTGCGCGATCGCTCGCGCCTTCCGTCGAGCGGCGGTCTCGTCCTCTTGGTCAGCCCGCAGCGGGGCGAGTCGATCTTGAAGGCGCTGAAGTGGCTGGACGTTAACGGCGTCAGCGCCTGCCACTTGCGGATCGGCTCGGATGGGAACGGCAAGGGCAAGGACGATTGGTCCGCCGCGCTACGCTCGGTCGGCATAGCGTCTTATACCGTGCAGCAGCTCGACGAATTGCCGCTGTTGTTAGGGGGGAAGGGCGCATGACGTTATGGCGCTTTCCCGCGGAGCGGCGTCCGCTGCGTCCCGGCGCCGCGATCTCGCGTTGGCTGCTCGCCGATTGGCACGACAAGGCGCTGCAGCTGTTTCTCGGCATCTTCCTGTATCAATACGTCGTCTGGTTCGACTTCTACTGGCTGAACGAGACGGTGACCGTCGTCGGCCGCGCGTTCGTCGCGACGCTCTTGATCGCTTGGCTCGTGCCGAAGTACGTCTGGGTTCGCGGGTTTCTCGCGCTCGCCGCCTGCATCTATTTGACCGCGCGCGTCGTACGCCCGGAGCCGGTGCGAGACGTTCCCGACCATTGGCTCGGCTGGGCGCTCGGCGCGGTCGAATACTTGCTGCGGCTCACTCCGTTTCTCTGGTTCGCGCTCGGGGCATGGGCGGCGTATACGTTCGTTCATTGGTATATCAAGAGCAAGTGGCGGCTGTTTTCCGTCATGAGCTGCAGCGTCGTGCTGTTTTGCGTCGTCGATTCGTTCAGCTTGTTCCGCTTGTGGGAGCAGGTCGCGATCATGATCGGCTGCGGCCTCATGATGCTCGTCGTATTCCACTTGAAGCAGCTTAAGGAGCGCGATCCGGACGGCTACGACAACCTCGTCAGCTACCCGGTGCCGATTACGGTCATGATCGTGACGATCGTGACCGCGTCGCTGGCGCTCGGCGTATTGGCGCCGAGCATCCGGCCGATCGTCATGGACCCGTATACCGCGTGGAAGACGGCGCAGGGCGAGGTCGTGCCGGCGTTCAGCAGCGGCCCCGGCTTCGCGGCGCTGAGCCTCGGGAGCTCCGCGTCGGGCTACAGCCGCAACGACTCATCGCTCGGCGGCGCGTTCAACTTCGACTACACGCCGGTGTTCACCGTCGACGCTTCGCGAAGAAGCTACTGGCGCGGGGAAACCCGCTCGCTGTATACCGGCAGCGGCTGGGAGCCGTCGACGTTCACGGAGCGGAACAACCTGGTGCCGCTCGCGATGGAGCCGGACTACCCGGTAGCGCCGGCGGCGGGCGGGCTCGACACGATCGAGGTGACGCAGACGTACCGCATTCTCGAGGGCAAGTCGTTCCCCGTGCTGTTCGGCGCTCCGTATCCGCAGAAGGTGGAGCCGGGCGTGTTCAACGGCGAGACGGTGTCGCTCGGACGAGGGTTCTGGGATACCGATAATCAGACGATGCTCTGGGCCGAGCGCGACGACTTCCCTTACCCGCTGACGTATTCGGTGACGTCCTCGATGCCCGTCATCGACGAAGAGAAGCTGAAGACGGCGCCGCCGGTCGAGCCGACGCGGGAGCTTCGGGAATATTTGCGATTGCCGGAGGAGCTGCCGCAACGGATCGCCGACTTGGCCGCGCAGGTGACCGCGGAGGCGCCTAGCCCGTACGAGAAGGCGAGAGCGCTCGAGACCTACTTGTCCCTTACGTTCCCGTACACGAACGAGCCCGACTTGACCAAACGCCAAAGCGCGGATTTCGTAGACAGCTTCCTGTTCGAGGTCCAAGAAGGCTACTGCGATTATTTCTCCACGGCGATGGTCGTGATGGCGCGCACGCTCGGCCTCCCCGCCCGTTGGGTGAAGGGCTACGCGCCGGGGCAATCGAGCAACGACGTCATCTTCGAGCAATATTTGCCCGGCGAAGACGTCGATCTCGACGGACCCGGCACGTTCACGGTGCGGAATTCCGACGCCCACTCTTGGGCGGAGGTGTATTTCGAAGGCTACGGATGGATTCCGTTCGAGCCGACGTCCGGCTTCTCCCTGCCGATCGTACAGGTCGAGAACGAAGCCGAAGTCGCGCTGCCGGAGGACCTGCCGGCTGTAGAAGCGGCGGCTCCCGTCGCGGAAGCGGAATCCGGCTCCGGCCCTCGCGGTTGGATCGTCGCGGCGATCGTCGCGGCCGCAGCCGCGGGGGCGGTCGTATACTTCGCGATTCGGTACCAATGGCTGACGCTGCTGCGCACGCGGGCGTTCCGCAAGTCGCCGAACTACAACGTAAAGCTGCTCGCCGACGTCGAACGGCTGATGGCGCGCTTCAAGCGCAAGGGGCTGTCTTGGTCGGAGCATGAGACGTTCCGGGAGATGACCGCGCGTTGGAAGACGCAGCATACGTGGCTGCAGAAAGACTTGGAGTCGCTGCTCGCCGCGTTCGAGAAAGCGAAGTACAGCGGCGCGCGGCTGACGGAAGAGGAATATCAGCATGCGGAGCTTCGCATCCGCAAGCTCCGGGAAAGCTTATAATCGTTTGCGAGAACCGCCCCGAGCCGCCATGGCTTCGGGGCGGTTCGTTTTTGGCGCGTGGGGGCAAATTATGGTATGATGTGTCGCAAGAAACCATGCTCGGAGGGAACGCTTTTGCTACAGTTGATGCTGCCGAAGCAGACGGTTCGCACGATTTACGATATCGACCTGGCGGCGCTTCGGGCCGGCGGCATTCGAGGCATCATGACCGACCTCGACAACACGCTCGTCGGCGCGAAGGTGCCGCTCGCCACGCCGGAGCTCGGCGCTTGGCTCGAAGGCGTGCGCGCGCAAGGCTTTCAGGTCGTCGTCGTTTCCAATAACAACGAAGCTCGAGTTCGGGCGTTCGCGGAGCCGCTTCGGCTGCCGTTCGTCTCGCGGGCCAAGAAGCCGCTGAACGCGGCGTTCGCGAAGGCGCTCGGCATGATGGGACTGCGCCCTCACGAAGCGGCGATCGTCGGCGATCAGATGATGACCGACGTGCTCGGCGGCAACCGGCTCGGTCTGTTTACGATTCTCGTCGAGCCGATCGCGAAGTCCGACGAGAGCTGGGTGACGCGTAACGTCAATCGAAATTTAGAACGAGCCTTCCTCGCGAGGCTCCGGAAGAAAGGGTGGCTACCCTAAGTGGCGAAACCGAACGCGGCGGCCGGACCGCGATGCGCCGGCTGCGGCATCGCGGTACAGGCGGAAAACAAAGGGGCGCTCGGCTACGTGCCGAAGGCGGCGCTCGAACGCTCTCCGCTCGTATGTCAGCGGTGTTTCCGCATGAAGCATTATAACGAGGCGTCCAGCGTGACGCCCGACCAAGGCGAATTTCTGCGGCTGTTGAACGGCGTCGGCGGCACGGACAGTCTCGTCGTCCACATCGTCGACATCTACGACTTCGAGGGCAGCCTGATCGGCGGCCTGCAGCGGTTCGTCGGCGCGAATCCGGTCGTGCTCGTCGTCAACAAGATCGACCTGCTGCCGCCGGGCATCAATCCGAACCGCATCCGCAATTGGGTGCAGCAGCGCGCCAAGGAGGAAGGGCTTCGCACCGTCGAGGTGCTGCTCGTGAGCGCGAAGCGCGGCACCGGCTTCGAGCGTCTCGCGGAGACGCTCGAGTCGCACCGCCGGGGGCGGGACGTCTACATCGTCGGCGCGACGAACGTCGGCAAGTCGTCGCTCGTCAATCGGCTGATCTCCGATTACAGCGACCTCGACGCCGAGGTGACGGTGTCCTCGTATCCGGGCACGACGCTCGACCTCATACATATTCCGCTCGACGACGAAGCGAGCGTCATCGACACTCCCGGAATCGTCTACGATACCCGGTTGACGGAGCGCGTGCCGAAAGCGTACCTCGACATGATCGTGCCGAACAAGCCGGTGAAGCCGGCGACGTACCAGCTCGACGCGGAGCAGACGCTGTATTTCGGCGCGCTCGCCCGGTTCGACTTCGTCGAGGGGGCGCATCAGTCGTTCACGTGTTACGTCAGCCCTTCGCTGACGATTCATCGAACGAAGCTCGCGCGAGCGGACGCGTTGTACGCGGACCACGCCGGGGAGCTGCTGCAGCCGCCGACGAAGGAAGACCTCGCATCGATGCCGCCGCTGACGAAGCACCGCTTCCGGATTAAGCCCGGCGAAGAGGTAGATTTGTATATTTCGGGCCTCGGCTGGATCCGCGCGAACGGCAAGAGCGGCGCGATCGTGGACGTGCACGCGCCGAAGGGCGTCAAGACGATTATGAGACCCGCGTTGATTTGATTCATTCGAGTCGGGCGGGCGAGGGAGAGCTAGGGGGAGACGGCGGTTGGAGAAAGAGCACATTACGCAAGGCTTGCGCGTCGACAGCTACACGGCGTTATACGGCGTGTTCGGCGATCCGGTCCGGCATTCGCGCTCGCCGATCATGCTCGGGCGCGCCTTCGCGGAGACGGGCACGAACGCGGCGTACGTCGCGTTCCATGTCAAGCCGGAGGCGCTCGGGGACGCGGTGCGCGGCGTTCGCTCTCTCGGTCTACGGGGCGTGAACGTCACGGTACCGCATAAGGTCGAGGTCATGCAGTATCTCGACGAGATCGACGAGACGGCGCGGGTCATCGGCGCCGTGAACACGATCGTCAACCGGGACGGCCGTCTCGTCGGCTACAATACGGACGGCATCGGCTATGTTCGTTCGCTTAAGGAAGAGACCGGCCGATCGCTTCGCGGCGCCCGCATTCTTCTGCTCGGCGCGGGCGGGGCGTCCCGCGGCGTCGGATACGCGCTCGCGAAGGAGGAACCCGCTCGTCTGATCGTGGCGAATCGGACCGAAGGCAAGGCGTCCGAGCTCGCACGCGAGCTCGGCGCCGTCGCGGATACGCAAGGAATCGGCTGGGAAGGAATCGACCATATTATAGGCAACGTGGATATTATCATCAATACGACGCCGATCGGCATGCATCCGAACACGGACGCGACGCCGATCGATCCCGCCTCGATCCGAAGCGGGACGGTCGTCAGCGATTTGATTTACAACCCGCTGAAGACGAAGCTGCTCGTCGAAGCGGAAGCGGCGGGACTCGTCGTCCACGGCGGTCTCGGCATGTTCGTCTATCAGGGCGCGTACGCGTTCGAGTATTGGACCGGCTTGCCGGCGCCGGTCGCGGCGATGCGCGAGGCGGTGCTCGAGACGTTCGAGCCGGCGGCGGGTAAAGGCGCATGAAGCGGCGCGTCGGACTGATGGGCGGCACGTTCGATCCCGTGCACGTCGGTCACTTGGTCGCCGCGGAGCGCGCGATCGAGGCCGGCGGTCTCGACGAGGTGCGCTTCATGCCGACGTTCCGCCCGCCGCATAAGTCTTCGCGCCTGGGCGGGACGCCGGAGGAACGGCGCGAGATGGTCGAGCTCGCGATTCAAGACAATCCGAGGTTCCGGCTCGAGACGATCGAGCTCGACCGCGGAGGCGTCTCGTATGCCGTCGAGACGGCGGCGGCGCTGTCGGCGCGCGAGCCGGATCGCGAGTTCGTCTGGATCGTCGGCGGCGATATGGTGCTGTATTTGCCCCAGTGGCACCGCATCGAGGACGTCGCGGCGCAGGTAACGTTCCTCGGCCTGACCCGTCCCGGGTATCCCGTCGCGATCGAGCAGCTGCCGCCGTATTTGCGGACGCGCGTGACGCTCGCGGACATGCCGGCGCTCGACGTGTCGTCGACGGACATCCGCGAGCGGCGCGAGCGGGGGCTGTCGATCCGGTACGTCGTGACGGAGCCGGTGCGCCGGTACATCGAGGAGAGGGGGCTCTACGTTCATGCGGATGAGCATCGATGAAGCTTGCGCGCTCGTGGAGCGGGAGATGCCCGCGAAGCGGTGGCGCCATACGCTGGGCGTCGTCGAATCGAGCGTCGCGCTCGCCGAGCGATTCGGCGCCGACGCGGAGAAGGCGCGGATCGCGGCGATTTTGCACGACGTCGCTAAGTTCTGGCCCGTGGAGAAGCAGCGCCAGGCGATTCTCGACGACGGCGACGCGGCCGGGCTCGATACCCTGCTCTTCGATAAGGAGCTGTGGCATTCGCATGCGGGAGCGTTCGTCGCGAGGCGCGATTTCGGCCTGGACGACGCCGAGTCGCTCGACGCGATTCGGTACCATACCTCGGGCCGCCCCGGCATGACGAAGCTCGAGAAGATCGTCTGCCTCGCCGATTACATCGAGCCGGGTCGAGACTTCCCCGGCGTCGACGCGCTGCGGAAGCTGTCCGAGAAGAGTCTCGAGGAGGCGCTCGTCGCCGGCTTCGACGGGACGCTCCGATTTTTGATCGAACAAGGCAAACGCATTTACCCGTTGACGGTACTGACCCGCAACGATTTATTGACCCAAATTCGACCTGGAGGTTTTTGAATGACCGTATCCCCTGACGCATTGCTCCAACTCGCGGTGGAAGCCGCGGAAGACAAGAAAGCTCTAAACATCGTCGCGCTCGACCTGACCGGCATCTCGCCGGTGGCCGATTATTACGTCATCTGCCACGGCAATTCGGATACTCAGGTGCAGTCGATCACGACGGAAATCCGCAAGAAAGCGGAGGAGGCGGGCGTGCGCGTGCGCGGCGTCGAAGGCTTCGATACCGCGCGCTGGGTGCTGCTCGACATCGGCGACGTCGTCGTGCACGTGTTCCACCGCGAAGAGCGCGAGTATTACAATATCGAGCGGCTGTGGTCGGACGCCAAGTCCGTCGAGCTCGCATGACGGGCAGGGACATCGTTCGCGTCGCGCCGCTCGCCTCGGGCACGGTGCAGACGCTTAAGGTTTCGGAAGAAAACGCCCACGGCTTCACGCTCACGAACGGCAAGCAGGACGTGCTGCTGCCGTTCCCGGAGGCGCTCGGACAGCCGCTGAAGCGAGGCGCTTCGGTCGAGGCGTATTTGTACCACGACAGCGAAGACCGAATGACCGCGACGCTTCGCGAGCCGTTGGCGCGGTTCGGCAAGGTGGCGCGGCTGAAGATCGCGGACATGAATCCGCGCTTGGGCTGGTTCCTGGATATCGGCTTGTCCCGGCACATGCTGCTGCCGCTGAAGGAGCTGCCCAGCGAGAAATCCGTATGGCCGCTCGTCGGCGACGAGGTGTACGTTCGCGTCGACCGCGACAAGGAGGGGCGTTTGCTCGCCCGCTCCGTGAAGGAGGCGGACCTCGCCCCTTACGCCTTCAAGGCGCCGGACGCGTGGCGCAACCGATGGATGGACGCGTGGGTATACCGTTCGCTGACGGCCGGCTCGCTCGTCGTCGTCGAAGGCGGGGTGCTCGGCTTCGGCGCGATCGGCTTCATTCCGTCGCACGATCGACCGCGGCCGCTGCGCATCGGCGAGAAGGTGAACGCCCGCGTGACGTTCGTTCGCGAGGACGGGCACGTCAATCTGTCGATGCGCAAGCAGAAAGAAGTCGGCCGCGGCGAAGACGCGGACAAGCTGCTCGCGGAGCTGCGGCGTCGGCCCGACGGCGCGATGCCGTACTCCGACGAGTCGCCCGCCGACGCGATCTCGAAGCGGTTCGGCATCAGCAAGTCGGCGTTCAAGCGGGCGATCGGCAAGCTATACAAGGACGGGTACATCGAGCAGAAGGGCAGCTGGACGCACCTGACCGAGAAGGGGAAGGCGCTCGCGTCTTCCGGAGACGAGGCGGAAGGATGACGAAGACGAACGAAGCGCCGCACGCCTCCGGAGGGCCGTACGGCGCTTTCGCTTATGTGTACGACCGTCTGATGGCGGACATGCCGTACGGCGAATGGCTCGGTTGGCTGGACGCGTATTGGTCCGCGCGCGGGGGAAGGCCGAGCGACGTCGTCGATCTCGGCTGCGGCACCGGCACGCTTGCGATCCCGCTCGCGCGGGAGGGCTCGCGCGTGACCGGCGTCGACTTGTCCGCCGATATGATCGAGGTCGCTCGGCGGAAGGAAGCCGCCGTTCGAAGCGAGCTGGCGGTGCCCGGCGAGCTGGAGTGGGTCGTCGGCGACATGCGGGAATGGCGCGCGCCGGCGCCCGTCGACGCGGTCGTCTCGCTGTGCGATTGCCTGAATTATTTGACGGAGGAAGCCGACGTCGCGCGGGCGTTCGGTTCGGCCTTCGCGGCGCTGAAGCCCGGCGGCGCGTTCCTGTTCGACATGCATCATCCGAATCAGCTCGACGCTTACATGGCGAACGAGCCGTTCTGCCACGACGACGAAGAGGCCTCCTACATATGGACGTGCGAGTTGGACGAGGAGACGTCGACGATCGCGCATCGGTTGACGTTCTTCGTGCGCGGCGCCGACGGCCGGTACGACCGCTCGGTCGAGACGCATCGTCAGCGCGTCTATTCGGAGGCGACGATCCGCAAGCTGCTTGCCGACGCGGGCTTCTCCGGGATCGAGACGTACGCCGACTTTACGTTCGACCCGATCGACGACGACGAGACGACGCGGATGTTTTTCGCGGCGACGAAGCGCTGAAGCCGCGTTCGGCTTGACTTCCGCCGCTTTTTCCGCGTATAATTTGGGAAATTGAACACTTTTTCGAGCAACGATAAGGATTAGTACCCGGGAACCCCGTACTTCAGAGAGCCGACGGTTGGTGGAAGTCGGCACGGCGGATCGGCGAACTCGCCTTGGAGCACCGCGGAAGAGAAATCCGCGGCGAAGCCCTCGCGTTAAGAGGTCAAGTGAACGGACCGAGGAAGCACCGCGGCCGTTAACTAGGGTGGTACCACGGGAGACAAAGCTCTCGTCCCTAGCGAATCTCGCTAGGGACGGGGGCTTTTTTTAACGATTTACGAATGGATCAGGAGGACGGTATTCATGACAGAGACGACGAAGCAATCGTCCGGGGGCTATTCCCCGCAGGCGATCGAACCGAAGTGGCAAGCGTATTGGGACGAACAAAAGACGTTCAAGGTGCTCGACGACCCGAACAAACCGAAATTTTACGCGCTCGATATGTTCCCGTACCCGTCCGGCGACGGCCTCCACGTCGGCCATCCGGAAGGCTATACGGCGACGGACATCGTGTCCCGGTTCAAGCGCATGCGCGGCTACGACGTGCTTCATCCGATGGGCTGGGACGCGTTCGGCCTGCCGGCGGAGCAGCACGCGCTGAACACCGGCAAGCATCCGCGGGAAATTACGTTCAAGAACATCGACAACTTCCGCCGCCAGATCAAGTCGCTGGGCTTCAGCTACGACTGGGACCGCGAATTCAGCACGACCGATCCGGAATATTACAAGTGGACGCAGTGGATTTTCATCCAGCTGTATAAGCGCGGCCTCGCATACGTCGCGGAGCTGCCGGTCAACTGGTGTCCGGCGCTCGGCACGGTGCTCGCGAACGAAGAAGTCATCGACGGCAAGAGCGAGCGCGGCGGCCATCCGGTCATCCGGAAGCCGATGCGCCAGTGGGTGCTCCGCATTACGGCATACGCCGAGCGGCTGCTCGAGGATCTGGAGGAGCTCGACTGGTCGGAGAGCATCAAGGATATGCAGCGCAACTGGATCGGCAAGTCGACCGGCGCGGAGGTGCGCTTCGCGGTCGACGGGACGGACGAATCGCTCGTCGTGTTCACGACGCGGCCGGATACGCTGTTCGGCGCGACGTATTGCGTCTTGGCGCCGGAGCACGAGCTCGTCGGCAAGATCGCGACGGACGCGCAGCGCTCCGCGGTAGAAGCGTATCAAGACGCGGCGTCCCGCAAGAGCGACCTCGAGCGGACCGATCTTGCGAAGGATAAATCCGGCGTGTTCACCGGCGCATACGCGATCAATCCGGTGAACGGCGCGAAGGTGCCGATCTGGATCGCCGATTACGTGCTGGCGGGCTACGGCACGGGCGCCATCATGGCGGTGCCCGGCCACGACCAACGCGACTGGGAATTCGCGAAGAAGTTCGACCTGCCGATCGTCGAAGTGGTGCAAGGCGGCGACGTAAGCGCGGAAGCGTACGCGGGCGACGGGGCGCACGTCAACTCCGATTTCTTGAACGGCTTGAACACGGCGGACGCCATTGCGGCTGTGACCGAATGGTTGGAGAAGAACGGCAAGGGCGAAAAGAAGGTCACCTACCGTCTTCGCGATTGGCTGTTCTCCCGCCAGCGGTATTGGGGCGAGCCGATTCCGATTCTTCACCTCGAGGACGGCACGATGAAGCCCGTTCCGGAATCGGAGCTTCCGCTGCTGCTGCCGGACGTCGACGAAATCAAGCCTTCCGGCACCGGCGAATCGCCGCTCGCGAACGTGACCGAATGGGTGAACACGATCGATCCGGAGACGGGCATGAAGGCGCGCCGCGAGACGAACACGATGCCGCAATGGGCGGGCAGCTGCTGGTACTACCTGCGCTTCATCGACCCGCGCAACGATCGGGAGCTGTGCTCCAAGGAAGCGCAAGAGCGCTGGCTGCCGGTAGACCTGTACATCGGCGGCGCCGAGCACGCGGTGCTCCACTTGTTGTACGCCCGCTTCTGGCATAAGGTGCTGTACGATATCGGCGTGGTATCGACGAAGGAGCCGTTCCAGAAGCTCGTCAATCAAGGGATGATTCTCGGCGACAACGGCGAGAAGATGAGCAAGTCGCGCGGCAACGTCATCAATCCGGACGACATCGTGCGGGAGTACGGCGCGGATACGCTGCGCATGTACGAGATGTTCATGGGGCCGCTCGAGCAGACGAAGCCGTGGAATACGAACGGCGTCGAAGGCGTCTATCGCTTCCTCAATCGGGTATGGCGGTTGTTCATGACCGAAGAAGGGACGCTCCAGCCGAAGATCAAGCCGGACGGCGGCACGGACGCGTTCAAGCGGACATGGCATCGCACGATCAAGAAGCTGACCGAGGATTACGAAGCGCTTCGATTCAATACGGCGATCTCTCAGATGATGATTTTCGTGAACGAGGCCTACAAGCAAGACGCGCTTCCGCTCGAGGGCATGAAGCATTTCGTTCAGCTGCTCTCCCCGATCGCCCCGCATATCGCGGAGGAGCTGTGGGAGAAGCTCGGCGGCGCCGGCTCGGTATCTTACGTGCCATGGCCGTCGTACGACGAGGCTTGGACGGTGGACGACGAAGTCGAAATCGTCGTTCAAGTGAACGGGAAGATCGTCGACCGCGCGAACGTGGCGGCCGACGCGGACGAGAAGGCGCTCGAAGCGCTCGCGACGTCCCTGGACAAAGTGAAAGAGGCGATGGCCGGGAAACAAGTCCGCAAGGTCATCGCCGTGAAAGGCAAGCTGGTGAATATCGTCGTCGGATAAGTTTTAGGATTGGGGGTTATAAAACAGGCCTTCCACCTTATCCAACTCTTCTTTGTATTTATGATGGGTCGTGCGGATGAGCCGCTCGAACGTGCCGTCCAAATCCAGCGACAGCATGCGAAGGCCTTCCGCCGTAATCCCGCCGGGGACGGTCACTCTCTCCCGAAGCGATTCGGGAGAGAATCCGCCAGCGGTCAGCAGCAATCCGGTTCCGAGCACCATCTCCGAGGCGAGCTTCGTCGCTTCCTCCTTCGAGATGCCCGTGTACGTCACGGCCGCTTGCACGAACTGCTCGACGAAGAACGCCAAGAACGCCGGCCCGCAGCTCGAAATATCCGAACTTATCCGCGTATACTCCTCAGACACGACCAACGGCTTCGACATGCGCTGCAAGAGCCGATCCAACGTTTCGATATCTTCCGCTTCCATGCGGCTTCCGTACATCGTTAGCGTCGCGCCGCTGCATACGTAATTCGTAATGCTCGGAATGATTTTCGCGATTTTGCAAGGAATATGCTCTTCCAGATGGCGAATCAGGACGGGGCTCGTAATCGATACTACCGTCTGGGCCGCGGTTACGTACGGCTTAATGTCGTCGATGACGTTCTTGAACTCCTTCGGCTTCACGCAGAGAAATATCATATCGGCGGCGAGCGCCACTTCCCGGTTGCTCGGCACGGCCTTCAGCCCCGTATAGACTTCGGCGAGCCGTTCCGCTTTCGCGAACGTGCGGTTCGTCGCGACGATTTGATCCGGCTTTAGCGCGTCCGTCTTAATCATAGACTCGATCAGGATGCTACCCATACTCCCGGTTCCGATAAATCCGACGTTCATCGTAATCCTCCTTCTGTTCCCGATGGCAAGCGTCGGCGTTACCGACGAGGGTGTCGTAGTTTGTAAACTATATGAATCGTACGCATTGTCTTATGCTTTCGGAATGAACGAATGCCCGTTTCGAGGTGAAAATCCATGAATGTCCATTACATTCGCATGGCCGGAGGGCTTGCTTCGGTCGGCGCCTTCTTATGGCTCGCCTCCGTCTTCGGCGGCGCCGGCGACTCGGACGCGTCGTCCTGGCGCGACATGAACGCGGAGGTCGAGGCTTGGCTGGACGGCGCGAGCGTCGAATCGCCGCCGACGACGAGCGTCGAGGCGTCTGAGAGCCCGCCCGCCCCGGCCGCCGCGGCGGATGCCGGCTCTCCCGCCGCGGCGGCGCCGGCCTCGCCGGCACGTACGACGGAGGAGTCGGCGCGCGCGGCGGTAGAGCCGCAAGCGCATGAGCGGAGCGCGGAGGGCGTCGTCGATATTAACCGCGCCACGCTGGAGGAGTTGGACGCGCTGCCCGGGATCGGCCGCGCCAAGGCGCAAGCCGTCATCGATTACCGGGAGTCGAACGGAGCGTTCGCGCGTCCGGAAGACGTCATGAACGTGAAAGGGATCGGACCCGCCATCTTCGCGAAAATCCGGCCGTCGATCGTCGCCGGGCCCGCCGCCGAAGATGGAAAATAATGCTTTCCTTCCGGCGTCCGATGTGCGAAAATTTCGATAGAACCTAACTTGTCCTGGGAGGGATTGTTTTGTCTAACGAGAAACGCCTGTCGCTCGATACGCTTGCCGTACACGCGGGGCAGGAGCTTGATCCGACCACGATGTCGCGCGCCGTCCCGTTGTATCAGACGACGTCGTACGGCTTCCGCGATACGGAGCACGCGGCGAACCTGTTCGCCTTGAAGGAATTCGGCAACATCTATTCTCGCATCATGAACCCGACGACCGACGTGTTCGAGAAGCGGGTCGCCGCCCTCGAGGGAGCGCCTGCGGCGTTGGCCGTCGCCTCGGGACAAGCCGCGATTACGTACTCGATTTTGAATATCGCCGGCGCGGGCGACGAGATCGTCTCGGCGTCCAGCCTCTACGGCGGAACCTATAACTTGTTCGCGAATACGCTAGCGAAGCTCGGCATCACGGTTCGCTTCGTCGACCCGACGAATCCCGAAGCGTTCCGCGCCGCAATTACCGACAAGACGAAGGCGCTGTACGTCGAATCGGTCGGCAATCCGCGCGGCGACGTCATGGACATTCGCGCCATCGCGGACATCGCGCACGCGAACGGCGTGCCCCTTATCGTCGACAATACGCTGCCGAGCCCGTACTTGCTGCGCCCGATCGAGCACGGGGCCGATATCGTCGTTCATTCGGCGACGAAATTCATCGGCGGCCACGGCACGTCGATCGGCGGCGTCATCGTCGACGGCGGCACGTTCGATTGGAAGGCGAGCGGCAAGTTCCCGGGCATGACCGAGCCGGATCCGAGCTACCACGGCGTCGTCTATACGGAAGCGGTCGGCCCGATCGCTTACATCATTAAAGCTCGCGTGCAGCTGCTGCGCGACATGGGCGCGGCGATGTCCCCGTTCAACGCGTTCATGCTGCTGCAAGGGCTCGAGACGCTGCACCTCCGCATGGAGCGTCACAGCGCCAACGCGGCGGCGGTCGCGAAGTATCTCGACGCCCACCCGGCGGTGGAGAGCGTCAACTACGCGGGTCTCGAGACGCATCCGTCGTACAAGCTCGCCCAGCGCTATATGCCGAAGGGCCAAGGCGCGATTCTGACGTTCGAGGTGAAGGGCGGCATCGAAGCCGGCAAGAAGCTGATCAACTCGGTGCGTCTGTTCTCGCATCTGGCGAACGTCGGCGATTCGAAGTCGTTGGTCATTCATCCGGCCAGCACGACGCACTCGCAGCTGGAAGGCGCGGAGCTGCTCTCGACCGGCGTTACGCCGGGGATGGTGCGGTTGTCGGTCGGCACCGAAGGCATCGACGACATTATCGCGGACCTCGACCAAGCGTTAGCGGCCAGCCAGCAATCATGAGGAAGGACTGGGACACCTACTTCCTGGATATCGCCTACATGGCCTCCACGCGGTCGCAGTGTTCCCGTCGCCATGTCGGCGCCGTTCTGGTGAAGGGCAAGAAGCTGCTCGGCACGGCGTATAACGGAGCGCCGATGGGCGTGCCGGACTGCTCGGAAGCCGGGTGCATGATCGTCGAAGAGTACGAGCTTGCGCCTGTGGACGGGGAAGAGAAGCTGGTGAAGAAGCAGCGCTGCGTAAGGACGATTCATGCGGAGCAAAATCTGTTGTTGTTCACGGACCTGCACGACCGCGACGGCGCGACGGTATACGTTACCGACCAACCGTGTTGGACGTGCGCGAATATGCTGGCGAACAGCGGAGTCAAGGAAATCGTATATCATCGCTCGTATCCGAAGGACGCCGAGAAGGTGGAGAAGCTGATGGATCAGCTTGGCATCCGGTTCCGCCGGTTGGAGCCGTATACGCCGCCTCCAGGCGTCCCGACGGAGCGGGTAACGTCGTAATCGAATCGTAAACTTAAGGGCATGAAGCACATGCGCCGTCTTCCGATCTTGGATCGGAGGCGGCGCTTTTTCGTGTACCGGCGTCGTTCGGCGGAAGGAGGAGAGGACAGGATGCACATTAGACGTCCGCTGTTATGGATTTGCGTCGGCTGGCTGGGAGGGATGACGATCGCCTCGCGTTTCGACGCGGGGTGGATCGCGTTCGGCGGACTGACGACGGCGTTATTCGTTCTGCTCTGGGCGGGAACGCACCATAGGAGAAACGTGCTGACCGCCTGCGCCGTCGCCGCCGCCTTCGCGATCGGCGGCGGATGGTTCGAGCGGTACGATGCGAGCAATACGACGGCGATTCCGTTCCCGGACAAGGCGGAAGAGGACGTCGTATTGTCCGGCGTCATCCGGACGAAGCCGGAGACGGACGGGGACCGGGCGACATTCGATTTGAAGGTCGAACGGATGACGGCGCGCGGCCAAACCGCGGCCTTGCCGAAAGAAGTCGTGAAGGTTTACGTATACTTCGAAACCGAAGAAGAACGCAACCGAGCGGCGGGGTGGGCGAGAGGCGACCGCGCGACGGTGACCGGCACGATTCGCCGGCCGCTGCCGGCCGTCAACTTCGGCGGCTTCGATTATCGGGAATATTTGAGACGCCAGCATATTCATTGGACGGCGACGGCGGAAGGGCTCGCGTCCGTGGAGCGCTTCGAAGCCGCGGATTGGTCCGTGCCTCGGGTCCTCTCCTACGTGGATCGCGTAAGGGACGGGATGGGCGCACGCATTGCGGCGGCGTACGACGAACCGGTCGCCGGGTTTATGAAGGGGCTCGTCCTCGGCATACGCGAAGATTTGGACCCGGCCA
Organism: Paenibacillus antri; assembly: GCF_005765165.1. Taxonomy (NCBI): domain Bacteria; kingdom Bacillati; phylum Bacillota; class Bacilli; order Caryophanales; family Paenibacillaceae; genus Paenibacillus; species Paenibacillus antri. The sequence continues at coordinate 504,761 of NZ_VCIW01000002.1, forward strand.
AGTACCAAGCGTTCTCGCAGGTCGGCCTGACGCATATTTTGGCGATCTCGGGGCTGAACGTGGCCATCTACGTCGGCGCGATCCTATGGCTGCTGGGGAGGCTGCCGCTTACGCGGGAGACGCGGCTCGTCGCGGCGATCGCCGCCGTTCCCGTCTACGTTCTGCTCACCGGGGCGTCCCCCTCCGTCGTACGGGCGGGCATTATGGCGATGATCGCCTTATATGCGGCGAGAAGGCGGCTGCTGAAGGACGGGATGAACGTACTGGCCGCCGCGGCGCTTGTCATGCTCGCATGGAATCCGTACTTCTTATACGACGTCAGCTTCCAGCTGTCGTTCGCGGTGACGGCAGGCATTATGCTCGGCACGCCGCTGATGAACCGGCTCGTTCGCATCGACCGGCCGGCGCTGCAGTCCGCCGTCTCGGTGACCGTGATCGCGCAATGCATCTCTTTTCCGCTCACCGTAGCTTACTTCAACGCATTTTCCGTCTTGTCGTTCCCGGCGAATTTCGTTATCGTGCCGTTATTCAGCCTGGGCATCATGCCGCTGGGCTCCATCGCGATGCTGCTTTCCTACCTATGGCCGGGAGGGGCGGGGGCGCTCGCCTACGTCGCCGAGCTGCTTACGTCGCTCAGCTTCAGGCTCGTGACGTGGATGTCCGGGTACGACGACGCCTCCTCGATCTGGGCCACGCCTCCGCTCTGGTGGATCGGCGTTTATTACGCGTCCTTGTTTACGCTGCTCGCGGCCGCGGCGGACAAGCTTCCCTTCGGCAATGGACGCGGCCCCGGCCTTGGCTTCGAAAGAGGCGTACTCGAACGGCTGACGGCTATTTTCCGGCGTCGGACCGTTCTCGTTCCGGCATGCGCCGCCGCGTATGCCGGAGCGCTGCTGTACGCTTACGCGCCGAACGCCTTCGACCGAACCGCCGTCGTCAGCTTCCTCGACGTCGGGCAAGGGGATGCAATTTATATCCGTACTCCGTACGGGAAACATATCGTGATCGACGGTGGCGGAACGGTCCGCTTCGGGAAGCCCGGCGAGGAGTGGAGACTTCGGAAGGACCCTTTCGAGGTCGGCGCGGACGTCGTCGTGCCGCTGCTGCGCAAGCGAGGCGTGCAGCGCATCGACGCATTACTCATGTCGCATGGGGATGCGGACCATATCGGTGGCTTGCGGGCGGTCGTCGATAGCATACCGGTGAAGCGCGTCTTCTTCAACGGCACGGCGAAGGAAGGGGAGACGAGCGAGGCGCTGTTTCGCGCGATCGTCGCGAAGCGAATTCCGTTAACCGCGGCGTACGAAGGAATGATCGTTCGGGCGGACCCTGCGACGGAGCTGCGCATCCTGTATCCGAAGCCGTCTGAAGGAACCGAACTCTTCGTCTTGGACGATCAGAACGAACGCTCCGTCGTCTTGTTAATGAAAGTATACGAGAAGACGTTCCTGTTCGCGGGCGATATCGGGGCGGCCGAGGAAGCGGCGATCGCCGAGGCGCTGCGAAGCGAACGAGCCGCGTTCCCCTCCTCTCCATCGGGCATCGACGTGTTGAAAGTCGCTCATCACGGGAGCAAGACGTCCACGACGGAAGCGTGGCTCGAGGCGACGAAGCCGAGCATCGCAGTCGTCTCCGCCGGGCGGAACAACGTCTATGGGCACCCTCATCCGACGGTGATGGAGCGGCTGCGAGAAGCTGGAATCGTGACGTTCCGGACGGATCGACATGGCGAGGTTCAGTTCCGAATTACGCCGGAAGGCTGGGAAGCGCGAACGAAGCTGACGCCGTAGGCGGCGAACGAGGGGGGAAGACGAATCAATACTGGATCCGGCTTTCCTACGGATGGGCGAGAACCAAAGTCGAAAACGGTCAAGTAAGAAGTCGAGATTGAGGCTTGCGCCGCCGCGGAAGCGGGACTACCATAGGGGGACTCGGCAATGCGCCGGATGTCGCGTCAAAAAAGGTTGTCGTCACCGAGTTCCGGAAGGGTTAGTATGAAGAAATAAATATACCTAAGAGTAACGGCAGTCCGGAAGGATTTTACTGATAGGGTGGGATCGGCGGTGATTTCGATTTCGAACCTCGTTCCGCTGGGGAAGCTGGCTCGAAGTACCATTCGCGTGAAGATGATGGCCAGCTTATTGCTCATCGTCGTTCCGTTAATCGGCTTTATTATCTATTCGAACGTGTACGCCATTGAAGTCGTCCGCCATCAAGTGGCGGAGTCCAACAAGGATCTATTAACGTTATACCGGGACCAACTCGACGGGAGGCTGAACGAAGTCGACAATTACTTGTTCGGCTTAATGTCGGATACGGATTTGTCGGACATGACGTTCCTTACGAGCCCGGACGAGCGCGTGTTTGCCGCCCATCGTTTAACGCTCGAGATTTCGAAAGCCATCATGCGTTTCCCCGTCATTGACGGCCTCTTCGTCTATTTACCCGCGGACGAGCGGTATTTGTACGCCTACAGGGACCGCTCCACGATGAACGATCGCATGAATATGAAAGCGCATATTACTCAGGAGGTTAGCCTGAGGCCGGTCCCCGACAAACAGAATCTCCGCAAGTGGTATATCACGAAACGAGGCGATCAAATCTATCTCGTTAGAGCGTTCATGCTGAACGACGCCTCGATCATCGGGGCGTGGATCAACGCGAATTCGTTTTTAACGCCTCTGGATTTGCTTGGAATCGGCGAAACGGGGGCGGCCGTATTGGGTGACGATGCAGGGAATGCGATCGTCAATCGAAACTTCGTGAAGGAGAACGACATTGAGATCCGCCCCGCCGCCTCTACCTTCTATTTGACCGGGGAAGACGAGCGGTTTTTGGCGGTGGGGGAACCGTCGGGCGAAGGCGAGTTCGGCCTTTACGCATTTATCCCGGAGGATCAAATTTTACAGCATCTGCCGACGTTGAGAATCATATCGTTCCTGCTTCCGTTCGCTTCGGTTTTGATCCTGCTTCTGGGGTTCTTATTGCTTCGAAAGACGCTTCTCGTGCCGATCAATCGGCTTGTCCAGACGATGAATCGGATTCGTCAAGGGAACCTGGATATGCAGATCAAGCAATTTCCGACGTCGCACGAATTTCAGGTCGTGAACGATACATTCAATCACATGATGTCCGAGATCAAAGATTTGCGCATTAGCGTATATGAAGAGCAATTAAATAAACAGAAGGTGGAGCTCCAACATTTGCAGCTGCAAATCAAGCCTCATTTCTTTATCAATACATTAAACACGATGCATACGTTGGCGAGGATGAAGGACTTGGAACGAATGGAAGAGCTGTCGCTTTGTCTCGTGCGGTACTTCCGGTATATGTTCCAAAGCAACTTGAACTTCGTAACGTTAAGGGACGAGCTTCAGCACGTGCGCAATTACATGCGGATCCAGGAGCTGCGTTACCCCGACCAGATCGCGTTCGACTTCGAAGCGCCCGATTTCCTGCTTCGTACGCCGGTTCCGCCGCTGGTCGTTCATTCGTTCGTCGAGAACGCGGTAAAACACGGCGTTACGCTGGACGATCCGGTGAGAATCGAGGTTCGTCTCGAAATGATAGAAACGCCGCAAACCGTTTTGCTCATCCAGGTTCAGGATACGGGGCCGGGCTTTAAGCCGGGCGTCATCGAAAATTTGGAACGCGATAGGCGCGTCGTGGATGACGAAGGCGAGCATATCGGGATATGGAACGTAAAACAGCGCCTTAGACTGCTGTATGGAGAGCAGGCTTCGGTCGTCCTTCGCAACGCGGAGCCGAACGGCGCAGTCGTGCGGGTTACGCTGCCTTTGGCTCCCGATACGGGAACGACACTGATTCGGGGAGGTACGCATCATGATTAACCTGTTGATCGTGGACGACGAACGATTGTTAACGGACGCGCTGAAGATGGAGATCGATTGGGGAGCGCTCGGGATCGGTTCCGTGCATACGGCTTACAATTCCCGACAAGCGAAGGCCGTGTTCGAAAAGGAGACGATCGACCTTATGCTCTGCGACATCGAGATGCCGCAAGGCAGCGGACTCGAGCTGCTCGCTTGGGTAAGAGACAACCACCCGAGAACGGAATCGGTCTTTATGACGTGCCATGCGGAATTTAAACTCGCGCAACGGGCGATGCAGCTCGGCAGCTTCGATTATTTGCTGAAGCCGGTCCCCTACGATGAATTGTCCCGCGTCATCGGCCGCGCGGCGGACAAAATCAGAAAGGAAAATGAACGGAATCAGTACAGCCGAATCGGTCAATTCTGGTCCCGCCATCAGCCTTTGCTTGCCGAGCGTCTATGGCTTGATATTATCAAACAGGCGATCCCTGCGAACCCGACCGCCATTAAAAAGGAAGCCGAGGAGCGAAACATACCGTTCGACGAGCGGATGCGCCTTCTTCCGATTCTTCTGTGCGTCGATCGTTACCGCAAATCGTTATCGATCCGCGACGAAAAGATCATGGAATATGCATTGACGAACAGCGGAGAAGAGATGCTGAATGTAAAAGGGAACGGATTATTGATCAGGCTGGCGGATCGCAAGCTTCTGGCCCTAATGCCCGTGGAGCGAGACGAGGGGAGATGGCTTGAGGAATGTAAGGCGCGCTGCGAAGCGTTCGTCGCGTCTTGCCTGCAGTATTTTTACTGCGACTTATCTGTGTATATCGGAAGAGAGGTATACGGCCATGAGCTGAGCGAAATGGTGGATCGGCTGTTGGAGTGGGATAAGCGCAATGTGGCCGTGAGCAACAAGGTGTTTCTGTGGGAACGAAGGCGCGCTTCGCCCGAAGAAATCGCTCTCCCCGATATGAACGTATGGTCCGTCATGCTTAAAGAGGGACGAGGAGGTCAAGTCGTCAGCGAAGTGGAAGCGTTCCTGTCGGGCTTTATCGGATCGGAACGGATGGATGCGGAGAACTTGCACCGATTCCATCATAACCTGCTGCAGACGGTATTTTACGTTTTGAAGTTAAAGGGCATCGAAGGGCATCTCTTATTCGACGATACGGATTCCGTCGATCGATTCCAACGCGCGGTTCTTTCCGTCGAGGACATGATCGAATGGGCGAGGCATACCGTACACAAAGCCATGGAGTACATGGGGACCATACAGCATTCGCCGTCCGTTATTCGGCGCGTGGAACAATACATTTCGCAACGAATCGAAACGGAGAAGCTTACGAGGGAAGACGTCGCGAATCACGTATTTCTCAATGCGGACTACTTGGATCGGATCCTGAAGAAGGAATCGGGCTGCTCGGTGACGGAATTCATCGTTCGGAAACGGATGTTGTTGGCGCAACAATTGCTTGAAAGAACGAATTTGCCGGTCGGTACGATCGCCGGACAAGCGGGGTACTCCAATCTCGCCCACTTCTCCCGGAGATTTAAAAAATTCGCCGGCGTAAGTCCGCATGATTATCGGCTGCTGCGATCGAATCGGTGAACAGGATGGATCGATCGGCAGGCGAATCGGAACCTACAGGTTACGGGGGATGGAGCATGAAGAGAAAATGCGGCTGGGTCGTTATGCCGTTTTTACTAACGCTCGTAATGACTGCCTGCGACGGGATCGCGCCGAGCGGCGACGATTCTTCGAACGTAAACAACGAGACCGGGAGCGCGGCCGCCGCAGGAGAAGAGCCGTATGAAATCGTATATGCCTACCCGATTTTCGAGAGCGTACCGGCGGATATCCAGTCGGTTCAAGACGAGATGAATAAAGTGATCCAAGCAAAAATAAACGCAACCGTGAAGCTGCTTCCGATCAGCAACAGCGCTTTCACAAATCAAATCAACCTCATGATGTCGGGCGGAGAGAAGCTGGATATGATCGTCATGCTGGGGAATTATAGCAACCAGGTTTCCAAAGGCGCCCTGTATCCGATCGGAAACATCATGGAGGAGAACGCGCAAGGCATCATCGACGCGCTTGGCGAGGAGTACTATAACGCGACCAAAATAAACGGCATGAGCTACGGAGTACCCAGTATTCGGGATTTGGCGCAAGATTTTGGCTTCGTATTGCGCAAAGATGTAGTGGACAAGCATGGGATCGATCTAAGCCAAGTTCGCGCCTTCGACGATTTCGAGAAAATTTTCAAAGTGATTAAAGAGAAAGAGCCGGGAATGGTCGGCGCAACCAATCTAGGGAACGGCTCGATCCTGTCCACTTACCGGTTTAACGACCCGCTCGGCAACGATCTCGGCGTGCTGCTCAATCACGGTCTCGACGATCTGAAAGTCGTGAACTGGTTCGCATCGGAACAATACGAACGGATCGTGCGCAAGCTCCGGGAGTGGTATCTTGCGGGTTACCTGCCCAAAGATGCCGCGACCAATCCCGAGATGAATCAAGCCGTCGTTAAGTCCGGCATGGCGGCAGGGTGGTTGTCGGCGATGAAGCCCGGCTTCGAAGCGCAGGAAAGCCGGGGCGTCGGTACGGAGATGGTAGCCGTTCGCACGGCGCAAGCCGTCGCGAAGACGGATACGGTTACGAACGTAACGATCGGCGTCGCGACAAGCTCTCAAAATCCGGCCAAGACGCTTCAATTCCTGAACTTGATGTATACGGATAAGGAGATCGTGAACCTGATCGACTGGGGCATCGAAGGCAAACACTATGTGAAAGTCGATGGTCGGGACAATGTGATTACGTACCCGGACGGCGTCACGGGCGAGAATGTAGGATACAAAAACTACAGCTGGATGCAGGGCAACCAGTTCTTATCTTACGTGTTCGAAGGCGACGATCCGGATGTTTATAAGAAAATGGAGGAATTCAACAAGTCGGCTGCGAAGTCGAAGGCTCTCGGCTTCACGTTCAACGGGGATGCGGTTAAGAACGAAGTCGCAGCGTGCACCGCCGTTCTGGAGCAATACCGGAGAGTGATAGAGAGCGGGGAAGTGAATGTCGACAAGATGCTTCCCGAGTTTCTTAAGAAGCTTGAAGATGCCGGTATCGACAAGATCGTCGCGGAGAAGCAAAAGCAGCTAGACGCTTGGGCCGCTTCCAACGGGGTGAAATAGGCGTGACAAATCATATTCGAAAGAAAGCAATGCAGCCGGTCCCTCGCGGGGCCGGCTTTTTTCGTCTTACAGACGTGCGGCCGTAAAGTCGAACAGGTGCAACAAACAGGTCGAGTTCTGGGTAGTGATCGGCTAGGTCGAATCGTACAATGAAGTCAGATTCGACAATTTTCACAGACGGGGGCTAGTAGATTCCTATGAAGTATCGCAATCCGGTCATTCCCGGATTTCATCCCGATCCAAGCGTATGCAGGGTCGGCGACGACTATTACTTGGTTACGAGTTCGTTCGAATATTTTCCTGGCGTTCCCTTGTTCCATAGCAAGGACCTCGTCCATTGGCGGCAGGTCGGACATTGCCTGACGCGGGTATCGCAGCTGGATTTGTCCGAAGCGCGCAGCTCGGCAGGCATTTACGCGCCGACGATTCGGTTCCGCGACGGAACGTTCTACTATACCACTGTTAGCCCCCGTCGCGTGGAGGGATGACGGGTGGCCGTCGATCGGCGATAACGGGCGTGTCGCCGAAACGATGCCTTCCGGTCATTTGCCGCTGAAATCGACGTCAGCGCATCCGACCAGAGACGAGTTCGAGGGGGCGGCGCTTGCATCGGAATGGAACTTCCTGCGTACGCCCGACCGGGAGCGCTGGTCGCTCGACGAGAAGGCTAGTTGCCTCACACTGCGCGGTACGCCGGTCACGTTGAACGACGGCGGCGCTCCCGCGTTCGTCGGCAGGCGGCAGCAACATTTCGCGTGTCAGGCTTCGGCGCATCTGTCGTTCGCCCCGAGCCGCGACGGGGAAGAGGCCGGGCTTACCGTGTACATGAACGAGAAGTTCCACTATGAGATCGCGATCGCGCAGACGGTCGGCGAGCGAAAGTTGTTGTTTCGCAGAAGGCTGGGTTCGTTGTGGAAGGTCGACCACGAGATCCCCTGGGCCTCGGAAGAGGTCGTTTTGACCGTGAAAGCGGACGAGACGACCTACAGCTTCGGTTTCTCCGTCGGCGAGTCGGAGCCGATCTGGCTGGGGTTCGGGGAGTGCGCCATGCTGGCTACGGAAGTCGCCGGCGGCTTTACCGGCGTCATGATCGCGATGTATGCAACGGGGAACGGCGCTTGGTCGATGTCGCCTGCGCACTTCGACTGGTTTGAATATTCGCGTGACGACGATTTATGAAGCGAGGTTTATAAAAACATGACCAACGTAACCGCGAGGGTTTCAACCGATCCACCCAAGAAGATAAAGCAGGGAAGCTTCTTCCGGGTCATGGCCCAGCAGAAATACCTGTATTTTATGTCGATCCCCTTCGTCATCTGGGCGTTCGTATTCAGTTACCTGCCGCTGTGGGGCTGGACGATGGCTTTCCAGAAATTCCGGCCGGGTCGGGGATTCTTCGAGCAGGAGTGGGTCGGGTTCGACAACTTCCGCATGCTGTTCGAGGATCCGATGTTCTACCAGGTGCTGCGAAATACGCTGGCCATGAGCGTCCTAGGTCTCATCGCCGGCTTCACCGTTCCGATCCTGTTCGCCATCTTACTCAATGAGGTCCGGCAGATGGCGGTCAAACGGTTCGTTCAGACCATATCGTACCTGCCGCACTTCGTTTCCTGGGTCGTCGTGGCGGGCATCGTCTCGAAGATGCTGGCGACCGACGGCACAGTGAACGACCTGCTGCTGAGCTTGGGCCTGATCGACGAGCCGATCCAATACTTGGCGAAGGGCAACCTGTTTTGGTTTATCGTCACGGGAGCGGAATTGTGGAAAGAGATGGGCTGGAACGCGATCATTTACCTGGCGGCCATCGCCGGCATCTCGCCCGAACTGTACGAGGCGGCGAAAGTCGACGGCGCGAACCGGATACAACAGATTTGGCACGTCACGCTGCCGGGCATCCGCACGACGTTCATCATCCTGCTGATCATGTCGATCGGCCACCTGATCAGCATCGGCTTCGAGAAGCAGTTCCTGCTCGGCAATACGCTGGTCAGCGACTATTCTCAGGTGCTTGATCTATATGCGCTGAACTATGGCCTCAGCATGGGCCGATTCTCGTTCGGTACGGCGATTAACATGTTCAACTCCGCGATCAGCATCGCTTTGCTGCTGGCGGCGAACGGAATATTCAAGCGTATGACGAAAGAAAGCATTTTCTAAGGGGGACGCACATGACAATACGGCAAATGTTATCCGCGCGCTGGTCCCTATTCGACATCGTCGTCTACGTCGTCCTCGCCTTCGTAACGGTAATTACGCTGTACCCGTTCTTGAACGTGCTGGCGATCTCGCTCAACGATTCGACCGACAGCGTGCGAGGCGGCCTCACGATCTTCCCGCGGCAATTCACGCTGAACAATTACGAGACGATCTTCGCCTTCAGCGGCTTGATCACGGGCCTGAAGATTTCGGTGCTGCGAACGGTCGTCGGCACGCTGCTCGGCTTGATCGCCGCTTCGATGCTGGCGTTCACGATCAGCCGGGTCGAATTCCAAGCGCGCCGGTTCGTCTCGACGTTCCTGGCGATGACCATGTACGTATCCGGCGGGTTAATACCGTTCTACATCCTGATCCGGGACCTGAACATGATGGGCACCTTCGCGGTGTACGTACTGCCCGGCCTTGTGAGCGCGTTCAATGTATTCATCATCCGCTCGTTCATCGACGGCATCCCGTTCGCGCTGCAGGAATCCGCGAAGCTGGACGGAGCGAACGACTGGACGATCTATTGGCGGGTGATCCTGCCGCTGACGAAGCCGGCGCTCGCGACGATCGCCTTGTTCCTCGCGGTCGGGCAATGGAACGCCTGGTTCGACACGTACCTGTACAACGGGATGGCGCACCACCTGACGACGCTGCAATTCGAACTGATGAAAGTGCTGCAGAGCACGCAATTGAACGTCGACCAGTTCCGCGGCCAGAACATGAACGAGGTCATGCGCCGGATTTCGCCGGAATCGGTCCGAATGGCCATCACGATCGTCGTCACCGTGCCGATCCTCGTCGTCTATCCGTTCCTGCAGCGGTATTTCGTGCAAGGCATGACGCTCGGCGCCGTCAAGGCGTAGCCGGGCAACCCACTCGGTATCGACAGGTTTCCTGTTCATACAATAAAGCCTTACATTTTAAGGGAGGTCTACAATATGTTCCAAGGTAAGAAAAGCAAAGCCGCAGCGCTGCTGACGGCATCCGCGCTCGGGATCGGGCTCCTGGCCGGCTGCGGCGGCGCCCAAGACAGCGGTAACGAAACAACGCCACCCGACAATGCTGCCGGTTCCGACGCAACCGCCGATACGGGAACGAATGCGGCGCCCGAAACGCTCGAACCCGTGACGTTCACGGCGTTCTTCTCGGATCCGAACCCGAACTGGAGCAACATGCAGGACGATGTTTCTAAGATACTTAAAGAAAAGACGGGCGTCACGCTCGAGGCGGAATTCGGCATCTCCGATCCGGCGCAGAAAATATCGCTCATGGCGGCTTCCGGCCAGTACCCGGACATCATCTCCGCGAAGGGCGATATCGGCAAGCTGGTGGACGCCGGCGGCGTGATCGACCTGACGGACCTGATCAACGAGCATGCGCCGAACATCAAGCGCGTTCTCGGTCCGTACTTGAACCGAGCGAAGTACACGACGGAAGATCAGTCCATCTATTCGATTCCGACCTGGGCGGCCGTGAACGAGACGAAATTCGTGGCAGGCGGCGGCTTCCAGCTGCAGCACCGCGTCGTGAAGGAAGCCGGCTTCCCGGAAATCCGCACGGTCGAGGATTTCGAGAAGGCCATCAAGGACTATCTCGCCAAGTATCCGACCGATGAGAACGGGAACAAGAACATCGGCCTCTCGCTCAACTCCGACGACTGGCGCATGTATATCTCCGTCACGGACCCGGCGGCTGCCGCTACAGGCGGTACCTACGACGGCGAGTACTATGTCGACCAAGAGACGTATGAAGCGATCTATCATTTCCGCCGTCCGGTCGAGAAGGAATACTTCCGCTGGTTGAACGGCATGAACGCTCAAGGGCTGCTCGATCCGGACAGCTTCGTCCATAAGTATGACCAATACCTAGCGAAGATCGCTTCCGGTCGGGTCCTCGGCTTAATCGACCAAGACTGGGATTACGGCGACGGCGAGAAGGCGTTGGCGTCGGCAGGCAAGTTCGAGCAGACGTACGGCAATTATCCGGTTACCCTGAATAAGGATTTCAAGCAAGGCGACTTCTGGCCGACGGGCTTCATGGGCGGGTACGGCATCTCGATCTCCAGCACGGCGAAGGATCCGGTCCGCATCATCAAGTTCCTGGACTACATGGCTTCCGACGAGTTCCAGATCCTCAACAACTGGGGCGTCGAAGGCAAGCATTATGTAATGGAAAACGGCAAACGCGTCGTTCCGGCGGAAGTGCAGGAGCGCATCAACAAGGACAATACGGCCTTCACGAAGGAATCCGGAATAGGGTTCTACTGGAACATGATGGTTCATTACGGCGACGGCGCGAAGGACCCGACCGGCAACTACTACACGAAGAACAACCCGGATCAAATTCCGCTCGGATACAGCGATGTCGAGAAGGAAGTGCTGGCGGCTTACGGCGCGACGACATGGAAGGATCTGTTCCCGAAAGAGGACGAATTCAAGGAGAAAACCTACGGGGCAGGTTGGAACATCCAGATTCCAGGCAGCGACGAAGTTTCTATCCTTGCGGAACGCATGAAGGATATTACATGGAAGCGGATCCCGCAAGCCGTCATGGCGAAGCCGGAGGAATTCGACAAAATCTGGGACGAATATCAGCAAGAATTGCTTAACGCGGGCGTGGAGAAGATGGAGAAGGGCTTCACGAAGTATGTGAAGGACCGTGTAGCGCTTTGGAGCGCCGATTCCGCAAAATAATTACTCAACAGGGGGAACCAGCCGTCTCCGTTTGGGACAGCTGGTTTTCCTTTTTCATCGTAAGGAATAGGGTTGCGAAAATTTGGATAGCCGCCGATCCGGAGGGATCGGGTCGAATCGGGACGAAGCGATGAATAATAATAACCATTTTTTCAAACCATGAACCTGACGAGTCATGAATCCAAAAGTCAGGTGGGGTTGTTATGAAAACGAAAGCATGGATCTTCATTACTGCGTTATTCCTCGTTGCCGGCTGTTCGAACGGGCCGGCGGCGAACGATCATGCCGGACCCGACCGAACGAATGTCGGAACGCATGGGGCGGGGGCAGCGTCAAATCTAACGCAAGCATCGTCCATTACTTCGGAAGCCGCGAAGAAAACGTCGATGTCGATGCAGCAAGCCGCCAATAACGACGCCAATTGGTTGGATTGGCTTAACCTAGACAATCTATTGGGGAGAAACGCCCCGGGCCGGATCGCAGCTCCGCAGCAGCCTCCGGTTCAAAACGTAACTCCGCGGCAACCTCCGGCTCAAAACGTAACTCCGCAGCAACCTCCGGCTCGGAATGCCAATCCGCAGTCGTCCGGGGACGCCTCTCGATTTCCGCAGCAAGTGTTGGATTTGGTGAACAAGGAGAGAGCGAAAGCAGGGTTAAAGTCCCTTAGCATGAATAACGAGCTATCGAGAATGGCTATGGACAAAGCGCAGGATATGATCAACAACAATTATTTCGATCACCAGTCTCCGACGTACGGATCTCCGTTCGATATGATGAACGCATACGGGATTTCCTATAACACGGCGGCCGAAAACATTGCGAAAGGCCAGAGAAGCCCGACGGAAGTAATGAGTTCATGGATGAACAGTCAAGGCCATCGCGCGAATATTTTGAACGGCAGCTTCACGCAAATCGGAGTCGCCTATTATAACGGCGGGTGGGTTCAAGTCTTTATCGGGTAGCGCAGGACGACACAGGGTATTCGAGCGAGGCGACAGGGGAGATGCCCCCCTGTCGCCTCGTTTCGTTGCGGAACTTCCGGCTTGCCGGCGGCGTCTTTACTATTATACGAATCTGCGAAGCGGCGACATTGCGGGATCGGAGGGAGTCATGTTGAGGAGCGTATTAGGTCATGCAGCTTACGCGGTTGTTTTATCAGTTGTTTCATTCGTATTTTACTGGGTTCTAAAGATGTGGATCGTCATGGGGCGTTTTACGGCGGCGGATGCCCCTCCGGGCGATATCAGCACTTTGGAAAAGGCGTTTTATAGCTATGTCGTTCCTGTCGGCTACGGAATGTTCATGATCGGATTATCGTTAGGGTTCCGTCGGATATCGAGAACATCCTCGGTCACGATAAGCGCCATTTTCATATTCGGAATGAACGCAGCGATCGTTTTATATTTCATTACACGATTCAAGGGTTTGGCATTCGGTTAAAGGGGAAATCCACCCGGCGATGCGGTCGCATTACCGGGTGATTCCCAATACGCATCAGAGCTGCTGTCCGCCGGACGCTTCCAGACGGACCCCGTTCACCCAGCCCATCTCTTCGGAGCACAAGGCCGCAACGACCCCGCCGATATCGTCGGCTTCTCCGACCCTGCCTAACGCGGTACGAGAGCCTATATAATCTCTCATCTCGCCATTGTCTCTTACCGCCCCGCCGCCAAAATCCGTAGCGATCGCGCCCGGCGCGACCACGTTGACGCGAATGCCCCTCTTTCCCCATTCCTGGGCCATGTATTTCGTCAAAATCTCGATCGCGCCCTTCATCGCCGCGTACGCCCCGAAGCCCTCGATCACAAAGCGAGTCAAGCCCGTTGAAATATTGACGACTCTTCCATTGTCGGCAATGCGGGGAAACAGCTTCTGCGACAGGAAAAAGACGCCCTTGAACTGCACTTTAAGCAGGTTGTCGAATTGTTCTTCCGTCGTTTCCTCGATAGAAGCATGAACTCCGAATCCCGCATTGTTGACCAATATATCGAATTGCTCGCGATTCCATGTTTCGTTCAACACGCCGGACAGCCGGGAGACGAACGAATCGAAGGAAGCAACATCGCCGGCATCCAGCTGCAGCGCAACGGCCTTACCGCCATTGCGTTCGATTTCTTCGACGACCTTCTCCGCCTCCTCCTTCCGGGAAAGATAGGTGATGATGACGTCGAAGCCTTTGTGCGAGAGCGCGATAGCGGAGTTTTTGCCGAGCCCGCGGCTGCCGCCTGTAACGAGCGCGATCTTTCGAGTGGTAGTCATGGATATTTGGCTCCTTTGGGTTATGATTGTCGACCGCTTGATATGTTGCGATCCGCGATCTAAAGTGAGTATAGATGCTCGAGTTAACTCTAGGTCAAGAGGTGGCGCGAAAATGAATTATTCCATTCAAGAGGTTGCGAACCGATTCAACCTGTCCATCCACACGCTTCGCTACTATGATAAAGAAGGGTTAATGCCCTTTATCGGGAGGGACCCATCCGGCAACCGGGTGTTCACCGACTCGGATCTCAACTGGGTAGCTATGATTTGCTGTTTGAAGGATACGGGGATGTCGATCAAAGAAATGAAGCTGTACGCGGACTTGTGCGTGCGGGGCATGCAATCGATCGGCGAACGGAAAGAGATGCTCGCCGCTCATCGGAAACAAGTCTTACAGCAGATCGAAGCTTTGAAGAAACACGTCGAGCTGATCGATTCGAAAATCGAGGTCTACGATCATCCGGAGTTGGCTCAACAATTGTACGGAAACCTCGATCATACGTCAGAAGAAACTTAACATGAGTTGAAGAGAAAGGATTGGGAACGATGGCAACCATAGAAGATTTTTCGAAGTTAGACATTCGGATCGGAACGGTAATGAAAGCGGAGCCGTTCCCGGAAGCTCGAAAGCCTGCGATCAAATTAGAGATCGACTTCGGCGAAATCGGGATGAAACGATCTTCCGCTCAAATCGGGAAAAGATACGACCCGGAACGACTCATCGGTCGACAAGTGGTCGCGGTCGTTAACTTCCCGGTTCGGCGCATCGCCGGTTTCGAATCCGAAGTGTTGGTCCTCGGCGGCGTCCCGGGGGAGGGCGACGTCGTGCTGTTGAGACCGGACGAACCGGTCAAGAACGGTACGACCATCGCTTAAAGAGGGCTTCGTAACACTTCCGCTTCGCCTACAATATGATGTGTCGAGAACAATCAAATGAGGTGAGCCGATGGCAGTCGTAAAAGCCAGGAGCAGGGATATTGACATGTTGGCGAGGTTGCTGCGAGCCGAAGCGGAAGGCGAAGGCGAAATGGGAATGCTCCTTGTCGGAAATGTGGGGATTAACCGAATCCGATCGAATTGCTCCGATTTCAAAGGCCTCCGAACCATTCCGCAGATGATTAACCAGCCGCATGCGTTCGAAGCGCTGCTTCATGGCTTGTATTATCAAAAGGCTAGAGAGAAAGAACGGCGGTTGGCCCAGCGGGTCGTGAACGGGGAGCGGTTCTGGCCGGCCAAATTTTCCCTGTGGTATTTTCGTCCGGGAACGATCGAGGCGCCCCTGCCATGTCCGGCCACTTGGTATGATCAACCGCACGTAGGAAGATACAAGCTCCACTGCTTTTATCAGCCGACCGGCGAAGAATGCGAAAATGTATATAATATTTATTGATTCGAAAATGATTCCATCGAAATCCCCCGCTTCCCTCGAGCGGGTTTTTTCGTTTTCCGGACAAGCCTCGTTAAGCTATTTTTAAACGAAAACTAAACTTCCCCCGGTACGGGAATTAACCTTGCCCCGGTACCATGGTCGTAGAGGCGAAAAGGCAATGGACTACAGAACGGTATGGGGGATCGGAATATGGGCGACGTCTTCAACGCCATCGCGTTAGGGATCTTAGAAGGAGTAACGGAATTTCTGCCGGTGTCTTCCACGGGCCATTTGATATTGGCCGGACACCTGCTTGAATTCGAAGGAAGGGCGGCCGACACGTTCAAGATTGTCATTCAACTCGGCGCCGTACTGGCGCTGCTGTTATTGTACTGGAAGCGCTATATGACCATCCTCCGGGGCCTCGTCGCGTTCGGGGGCTTACGGAAGCAAGAGCAGTTGAACGCGATTCACTTGTTTTTGGCGATGTTTCCGGGGCTGGTCGTGTATTTGATCGCGAAAGACGCGATAAAGACGGTTTTGTTCGGTCCGGGACCGGTGCTGATCGGACTCGTTGCGGGCGGCGTTCTGATGATTGCGGCTTCGAGGGCGAAACGGACGATCACCGCCGAGCGCACCGACGATATCGGCTACAAGCAAGCTTTCGGTATCGGATTGTTTCAATGTCTGTCGCTATGGCCGGGCTTCTCTCGTTCGGGCTCGACGATAGCCGGAGGACTGCTTCTAGGGACGAGCCAAAAAGCGGCCGCCGATTTTACGTTCATCGTTTCGGTGCCCGTGATGCTTGGAGCGACGTTATTGGATCTGTTCGATAATCGCCTATGGCTGACGACCGACGACTTCGCGTTGTTCGCTGTCGGCTTCGCGGCCGCGTTCCTCGTGGCGATGATCGCGGTAACCACGTTCCTGAAGCTGATCAAGCGGCTCCGCTTGGAGTGGTTCGCGCTTTACCGTTTCGCACTGGCGGCGATCTTCTATTGGGTCGTATTCGTATAGACGGCGTCCGGATGAGTTTCGATGGTATAGTAGAAAGAAAGCCTTATTGCAGGAGGAACCTATGCGCATAAATCTAGTGTTAACCGGTTTCGGTATCGTCGGCCGTGAATTTATAAAACTTTTGGAAGAGAAACGCGATGCTCTACGCGGTAACTATGATCTCGATATTAGGCTCGTAGCCGTCGGCGGGAGGGGAGGGTTTCTTGCGAACGAAGACGGCTTGGACCTAACGGCCCTTGGCGGAGCCGAGACCGGTTCGCGTTCGTTGCAAGCTTACGCCGATGCGCAGGGATCGCCGCTCGTCGCCTCTTTCGGCGAAGCGGACGCGCTGATCGAAGCGACGCCGACCGATACGGATACCGGCGAACCCGGCCTAGGTTACATCATGCAGGCGATCCGTAACCGAATGGACGTCGTCGCTCTTTCCAAAGGGGCTTTGGTCCGGCACTACAACGAAATCTTCGCCGCGGCGGCGACCAACCGGGTACGGCTGAAGTTCAGCGGCGCGACGGCCGCGGCGCTCCCTACGTTGGATATCGGCCAGATCAGTCTGGCGGGCTGCGAAATCTTATCGATCGAAGGAATATTGAACGGAACAAGCAACTATATCTTGAGCCGCATGCAGCAGGATCGACTCTCGTTCGAGGAGGCGTTGCGAATCGCGCAATCCCGGGGCATCGCGGAAGCGAACCCCAAGCTGGACGTGGAAGGGACGGACAGCGCCTGCAAGATGCTCCTCCTTGCGAACTGCCTGCTTGGCTCGAAGCTTTCTCTGTCCGATGTGTCGGTGACCGGGATCGTCGGCGTGACGGAACAAGACTTGGAAGAGGCGAGAGCGCAAGGTTCGAAAATAAAATTGCTGGCGCGCGCGCGTAAGCAAGACGGCGCGGTTCGAGTCGAAGTTAGCCCTCGCAAGATCGGTACCGATCATCTATTATTCTCCGTGGACGGCACGAACAAAGGGATCGTGTTTCGGACGGATACCATGGGAGAAGTAGGGGCCGTGGGAGGCTCGTCCAGTCCGAGAGGAGCCGCCGCTGCGGCGATGAAGGATTTGATCCATCTCTATCGTAAGATTTAAGGTTCGATGCTCGCAGACGCGCGAAAGCAGACCGCGAGCCGCCGATGGCAAGAACGGTCTGCTTCCCTTCGTCATCTACTTCGATTTGGACCCGTTAGCCTCCGCATCGAATTCGTTCGACAGCTCTTCTAAGGATTTGATGGGACCATGCGGGTTTTGAACTTGTTTTCGGCTTCTCGCTTCGTTTACTTTTGTCTTTTTGGATCTAGTCATCGACAAGGAACTCCTTTCGATCGTTAGTTGGAAGGCGTCGCTTCCATCCCGATATGATGATACGGTCTATCGCAAAATATTCAGGGGGCGGACCGCGGCGAACGCTTCGGCCGGAGCAGCGCGAACAGGACGAGCGGGACGAGAAACGCGAACGCGCCGAACCATAACGGGCGGCTTTCCGTGGATTCGCCCAGCTGCACGGCGGAGTCGAAAAACCAAATCGCGCAGACGAGCGCGAAGACGCCGATCGGCGCCGCTGCCGACTTCGCGTTCACGGACGGCACCATTACGCTTGCGACTTGGCACAAAAAGTACAGCGTTATGCCGATCTTGAGCAGTACCATGGGCATCCATGCCGCCGCGATCGGCATATCGAGCCGATCCAAAAAATCGGTCACCCGCAGCTGTCGGATCAGTTCGTACGGCGGATCCCAGAACATCGTCGAGAGATCGGGACCGAACAGCACCAGCTCCCCTAAGATCATGATCGTCGTGACGGCGATCCCGACGGCGATGCCCGGCAAAATATCGGGTAGCCGGAATATCCGCTGCGCGAACAACAAAGGCATCAGCATCAGTTCCGCGAAGTGACCGAAGGCGTAGATGGACGCTTCCGCCACGCCGAGCGGACGCTCCAATACGGGGCTTAAAAACTCCAATCGAGCTTGGCCCGATAACAATGCAGGAAGGAAGAACACCATGATCACGAACATCGGGCAGAGGACGATGCTCGCCCTCGCGATCACGACGATGCCGCTCTTCACGAACCAACAAGCCGTGAACACCGCAGTGCTCGCGAGGACGACCAAAGGCGTCGCGGGCAGCAAATAAATATTGACCAAGCTGACGAGAAATCGGATGTCGTGCGCGATCGTAAAGAAAAAGACGACTCCGTACAAAAGAAGAACGCCTCTTCCGATCCAAGGTCGTCTGGAAAGCATCGCTTCGATCAGCGGAACGGCCGGAAAACGCCTCTGCACCGCGTCCATCAGCCATAATGGAAGCAGGACGACGATTCCTGCGACGATGTACCCCATCCAAGCGTCCTGTCTCGCGGCAAGGATCATCGGAACGGGGGGATGTTTGATCGCGATGGAGACCATAAACAACACCGCGATCATGTTCGCCTGCAGCTTCGAAATTTGTTGCATCGCTCAACCCCCTAACGAAAGATGTCGTCCATCCAATTCCCGGGCCGCGGGAGATCGGGGCGGCTCGCCATCCAGAACCAAACCAGAGCGCTTGCCGCATACAGCGCGGCGGCGAACCATCGATTCGCCGGCGAAGCGGAGCGGTAGCCCTTCCACTCCCAGACGAGTGCGACGGCGATCAAGACGAGGATCGGCGCGGCATCGCTCATGACGGATCCAGCTCCTTCAATTTCCGGTCGAGCGACCGAATCAACGCGCCGTCATGCTCGAGTCGCACCTTCGGCGTGACCGTGACTTTGACGTTCGGATATTCGGTATCCTCCCAACGGTCGCGCACGCGCGCCCAATACCCGCGGTAACGGCGGTGCACCGCGTCCCCGAAGCCTAACGCGTCCGCTTTATGCTCTTGGCAGGCGGCGACGGCTTCTTCGACGAGTCGAGCGATCCGCCGTTCCGCCTCGCGCTCCAAGGCGGCGCGCCGGCGATAGTCCGTCGGATCGTAATCGGATATATTTTCGGCGAGGGCCGCCGTTGCGGTCAACGAGATGTTCACTTCGATCCGGCCGTTCCGGAGCGAGGGGCGAATTTCCGAATCCGACCACGTAATTTGGAAGGTAGCCGCCCGTCGATCTTTCCCCGGGAACGGCACGTCGATCATCGGGTTTCGGGCTTGGCCCATCGCGAGCAATAAGCCGGTCGCGACGCGGTCCTCCAGCACGGTCGCTAATTTGTCGTGCTTGAATACGGCGATGCCCGCCAGCATAATCGTCGTCTTTTGCTCTTTCTTCAAGTTCGTGGCGGTGGGAATCTTCCGAACCGCCGGGGCGATCGGGTCGATGCCCTCGGTCAGCAGCGAATACAAGAATATCCGCATGTTTATCGGATCGTTCGTCGCCATTTGGGACAATTCGCGCAGCAGCTCCGAGGGCGTCTTTTCGATCGGGGCGTCCGCGACGAGTACGTCTTTCGCTTCGCCCACGGCGACAATCGGGAACGCGCTCAGCCGGTTCTGCGGGACCCGTAAGATCGGGTCTAACATCGGAACGACGCCTTGCCGAGCCAGCGCTTCCCCGATAATCAGCACCCTTCGATGGGAGAAGTGGAGAAGCCGCGACAAGTGGTCTTGCTCCGCCTCGGTCGAGTCCCGGACCGTCCGGCCGAAGGCGGACTCCGCGTACCAGGATTTCGAGCCGGACGTGCCCCCTCCGCCGCCCTGCGGACCGCCCATTTGTCCGACCAATGGAATTTGCATCGTGCTGCGGTATCCTCCATCCTCCAAATCGATGGCCGTGCCGACGACGAATGCGACGTCGTTGATCTCTTTCCGATCCCAGCAGCCGGGCAGCAACAGCAAGCAACCGATCAAGACGGCCGTTCTTTTCATGGGGACGTCGCACCTTCCCTCGATTCTCCGCCCTGCGGAGGTTTCTCGTTATTCATACGTCGGCGGTTGCGGGACGCGAAGGAAGGACGAAGTACCATAGCCCACCAAGGGGCGCGGATGAAAATATCTTTTTGATCCGACTTTCGGAACGGAGCAAGTCCGGTCAGGTACGGAACGCCGAAAGACGTCAAGCCGCATAGATGGATCACGATCCATACGGAACCCAGGACGATGCCGTAGACGCCGAATATGCTGGCGAGCAGCATGAGCGGGAACCGAAGCATCCGCACCGTGATCGCGAAATTGAACTTAGGGACCGTAAACGAGGCGATCCCCGTCAGAGAGACGACGATGACGACGGGAGCGGAAACGATGCCTGCCTGCACGGCGGCTTGGCCGATGACCAAAGCTCCTAAGATACTGACCGCTTGTCCGATGATTTTCGGCAGCCGAATGCCCGCTTCCCGCAACGCTTCGAACGCGATTTCCATAATCAGCGCTTCGAACAACGCGGGGAACGGAATCGGTTCCCGCGACGCCGCGATGCTGAACATCAAGCTTGTCGGCAGCATGTCTTGGTGGAACGTCGTGACGGCGATGTATAAAGCGGGCAAATACAAAGCAAGGAACAGAAAGGCGTAGCGAAGCCAACGCAGCAAGTTCCCGATAAAATAACGTTCGTAGTAATCCTCGCTCGAATGCATCAGCTGCCAAAACGTGATCGGCCCCGTCAGCACGGACGGCGTGCCGTCGACCAGAATGACGACGCGACCTTCGAGCAGCATCGCCGCGGCGGTGTCCGGCCGTTCCGTGTACTGCAGCTGCGGAAACGGGGAAAAGGGGTGATCTTCGATGCATTCTTCGATGTATCCGCTGTCCAAGACGCCGTCGATCCGAATGGCGCGGATGCGCTCCTGTACGTCATGAACGACCTTCGGGTCGGCGACGCCGTGCAAATAAGAGACGTATACGGTGGTTTGCGTTTGTTCCCCGACGGTGACGGCCGCGATTTTGAGCTGCGGGGTTTTCAGTTTGAAGCGGAGAAGGGCGGCATTCGTATGGACGTCCTCCGTGAACGCTTCCTTCGGACCGCGAATGTTTACTTCCGTCGTCGATTGTTCGACCGCGCGCCGCATGCCTCCTTTGACGCGGAGCACGACCGCCTCGTCGCATCGGTCCAGCAGCAGCGCGGCGCCGCCCTCCGTAAGTTCGTGGACGACGTCGGACAGCAGAGACGTCGACGCCGCGGACGGCACGGAAATCAGACTTTCGCTCAGCCGTTTCGCAAGGGACTCGCCGGCTTCGGGAGCGGCGAACGCTTCGATGAACGGGCGCAGCGCATTGTCGCTCAGTTCTTTCGTATCCACTAATCCGGCGATGTAGACGAGGCAAGCTTTCGTACCGTTCGCTGCGGTTACCGGCCGGAAGTTGACGTCGGCGCAGTCGGCGAATACGTCTTTCAACGCCGGAACGTTGCGATCCAGTTCGAAGGCGAGCTTCGTCGGCTCCGGTCCGCCATTCGACGAAGCCTCGCCTATGTTGTTGGACATCTTGTCTCTTCCCACGCGGGCTGGTTCCTTCCGTCTGTTCGATAACCAAAGTTTGTCATTAAAGGGCTTTCTTTATGCACACGGCAATGCAGGCCAGGCATTTGCATGGCAATATCAAATCGTTGCGATAGCGTTTCGTTTATGTGCGAAATAGAGTAGAATCGAAGCTATGCGAGACGTTCTTTCTTTCCGAACTTCCTATATCATCCTGCAACAAATCATTCGCAAGGCGCGTCTGTAAAGATGCAAGAAAGGGGGAGCCCATCTTGGTGGAGCACAATCTGATCAGAGCCGCTCAATCGGGCGATCGCGACGCCCTGATCGCGCTGTTGCGCGAGATTGAGACGCATGTTTACCGAACGGCATATTACATCTTGAATAACGAACAAGATGCCATGGATGCGGCGCAAGAAGCGCTTATCCGGATATATACAAAGATAGATTCCTACGAGGAGAAAGCTCAGTTCAAAACCTGGGTGCAACGGATCGTCACGAATATATGCATCGATAAGTTCCGGCGCGCCAAAGCGTCGGTTTCGATCGAAGAGCATGATATGGTGTTCCCGACGGACAATAACGTCGAGGAGGAAGTGATGGCTTCCTACGCGGCGAAAGATATCCGGGAAGCGATCAATCAGCTGCCCGAGCACCACCGAACGGTCGTCGTGCTTCGGTATTTGCAGGATTTCTCTTACACCGAAATCGCGGATTCGCTGGGCTTGCCCCTTAACACGGTGAAATCGTATTTGTTCCGAGCTAGACGACAGTTACAAACGCTCCTGAAGGAGTATCAGAAAGGTGGTGTACGGAGATGACTTGCGAAGAGGTGATGGAACTTATGCAAAGACACCTGGACGGTGATTTGAATCACGAAGAACAGAAGCGACTGTCGGAGCACCTCGACGCTTGCCCGGAGTGCGCCGAGATGATGGAGCGACTTGAGCGGATCGATCAGGATTTGGCAAGCCTTCCGAGGGTGACTCCGGCATATAGTCTTGTAGACGCCATTATGCCGCGGCTCGCGCAGATCGACGCGGCGAGCGAATCGACGTCGGCCCGGGAAGCCGCGCCACGGGGCGCCGCGATACGTCCGTGGTACGCTCGAGGCGCGTTCGCTCGGTACGGCGGCTTGGCCGCGGCGGCGGCGGTGCTCGGCGTGCTCGTCGTGAACGGCATGACGGATACGTTCGAGAAGAGCGCGAACACGGCGCAAGAATCGGCCGCCTCCGGCGGCGCGGCCGCAGACATTATGATGACGATGGAAGCGCCGATGGAGGAGGCCCTGGCGGACGACGCGACCACGAAGCGAAGCGCGTCCGAGGCAGAAGCGCCCGCTGCGGATGCGTCCCCGTCGATGGATAACGCGGCGGATCCGAACGCTTCCGTTTCGTCGACGCCGGAGCCGAGCAAGGCGCCTAAGAACAACGAAGGCGCGACCGCGGGCAGCGGGGAAGCGCCGAGCGAGCAGCCTTCGTCGCCGTCCCGCGAGCCGCAGCCGGCAGCGGCCGGCGGCGGGACGGACGGCGCCGAAGGCGTCGGCGTCATGGGCTTCGAAGGCACTGAACAGGGCGCCGCGCCGGAAGGCGAGGTGCCGACGGAGGCCGCCGAGATGCCGCCGCTCGCGGAAGAACCGAGATACGGCATTACGAGGGAGCCGACGGCAGAAGATAGCGCTAGGGGGAAGGGCGCCGCTCCGGCGCTGCTCTCCGAAGACGGGGCGTTCGCGGCTGCCGTGGAGCTTAAGGCGGACGGCACGCAAGTCGTCGTCGTCAACGAGCTGGAGGGCGACGCGGACTACGCTTCCTCGTATGCATGGGCGTCGGAGACGGCGGTGGAGCTGACCGGCTGGGACGGCGCGACGTTGACGTACACGGCTACGACCGAAGGCGTCGTTCGCACCTTCCGGATCGACGCGGCTTCCGCGACGGAAACGGAAATCGAATAATCCAAGACGCGGTTCGCTGCACACTTCGAGCGGTCCGCGCGTATAGTATACTAACTCGAAAGAAGGTCCCAGCGCCGATATATCCACGGGGACGAAGGGTCCTAGGCCTTCCTCCCGGTGTTTATATAGATGTGATGGGGACGAAGGGATCGCGTTCGAAGCGAAAAGGCTTTGACGCGATCCCTTTGTTGTTTTACTATTGGTAACGAACATGAACAAACCGGCTGACGCAAGGGACGGAGCGGGGAACGACGGGGGAACGACAAGCATATGGATTACAAGCAAGCCGCGCGGGAATGGTCGCAGGGGACCGTCCGCCCGATCTACATATTGCACGGATCGGAATCGTACGTGATGGGGGAGTGGATCGACCTGCTGGTCTCGACCGCGATCGATCCGGACACGAAGGATTTCGCGCTCAGCAAATACGATCTCGGCGAGACGCCGCTCGAGACGGCGATCGAGGACGCGGAGACGATCCCGTTCTTGTCGCCGCGCAAGATCGTCATCGCCTCGGGGGCGTATTTCTTAACCGGCGGACGCGACCCGTCGCGGGCGGAGCATAACGTCGACGCGCTGCAATCGTACGCGGCCGCTCCGGCGGATCATGCGGTGCTCGTCTTGACGGTGCCGTCGGATAAGCTGGACGAGCGGAAGAAAATCGTCAAGACGCTCAAGAGCGCGGCCGTCGTGCTGCCGTTCGCGCCGCTCGGGCCCGCGGAGCTGCCGCAATGGATCGCGAAGAAGGCGGCCGGCTGGGGCGTCAAGATCGAAGCCGACGCGATCGACGCGCTGCTCGCGCGGGTCGGCGGCAGCTGCGCGACGATCGCGTCGGAGATGGAGAAGCTGAGCCTGTACGTCGGCAAGGGGAACGCGATCGCGTCCGAGCACGTCGAGGCGCTGGCGGTGCGGACGTCCGAGCAGAACGTCTTCCTGCTCGTCGAAGAGCTCGCCAAGCTTAGGCCGGAGCGGGCCATGACGATCTTCCACGATCTGCTGAAGGAGAAGGAAGAGCCGATCAAGCTGCTCTCGCTGATCGCTCGGCAATTCCGGATGATGCTCGGCGCGAAGGAGTTGGCGAAGCAGGGCTTCTCCGGTCCGCAGATCGCCTCTCAGCTCGGCGCGCATCCGTATGCGGTGAAGATCGCGGGCGAGCAGGCGAAGCGATTCCGCACGGAGACGTTGGAGCGGTTAATGAAGGAATTGGCGGACCTCGACGTCGCGATGAAGAGCGGCGGCATCGATAAGGCGCTCGGTCTCGAGCTTTTTATTTTGCGCTTGGGCGCGGCGGCGAACGCGGCATCCGCAGGCGCGCGATAGAACACAAACAAAGCCTCCGGCGGATGCCGGAGGCTTTCGATGTACGTCTCGAATTAGGCTTGAGCGGACAGCGCGTTTACTTTCTTCGCAAGGCGAGATTTCTTACGAGCTGCGGCGTTCTTATGAAGCAAACCCTTCGTGACCGCCTTATCCAATTTCTTGGTTGCGTTCAGGAGGGCGTCCTTTGCCTTCTCGACGTCGTTCTGCGTCGTTGCCACTTCCGCTGCTTTCACAGCCGTACGCAGCGCGGATTTCTGGGAAGCGTTGCGAATGCGGCGCTTCTCGCTTTGTTTAACGCGCTTTTCTGCGGATTTAATATTAGGCATGCCGTTTCACCTCCTTGATCGACAACCGGGCAGGGTGTTCCAAAGTCAACTTTTCATATTATAGCTTGGGTCTACGGAAAAATCAACTCTTTTCCAACATCCGCTCTAAAGTCGCTTGTGCATAACCGATTCCCCCCGGCGGCAAACTACGTTCAGCGTACATAGGGAAAGGAGCGAATACTGCGATGGGTTTGGATCTAAGCGCCTACTCGGTAAGGACCGACTTGGCCGTCGAGGCGAGAGAGATGGCTGCGCAAGGGGGACTTCAGTCGATCCCGGGCGTCGATATGGAATCGACGGAAGAAGAGGGCGTCTTCATTACGAAAATCGATATTTCGTCCGAACAAGGCGCGCAAGCGATCGGGAAGCGGCAAGGTCACTATCTGACGATCGAGGTGCCCGCCCTCCGGCAGAAGGATTCGGATTTGCAGGATCGGGTGGCGACGCTGTTCGCGAAGCATTTCGAAACGTTCTTGCAGAAGGCCGGCGCGACGAAGGAATCGAAGGTGCTCATCGTCGGACTCGGCAACTGGAACGTAACCCCCGACGCGCTCGGACCGATCGTCGTGGAGAACGTCATGGTGACGCGTCATTACTTCGAGCTGATGCCGGATCAGGTGGCGCCCGGTTACCGCCAGGTGAGCGCCGTCGCGCCCGGCGTGCTCGGCATTACCGGCATCGAGACGAGCGAGATCGTGCAGGGCATCGTCGAGAAGTCGAAGCCCGACATCGTCATCGCGGTGGACGCTTTGGCGTCCAAAGCGCTGGAGCGGGTCAACACGACGATTCAGATCGCGGACACCGGCATCCACCCGGGCTCGGGCATCGGCAATAAGCGGAAGGGCATTACGCAGGAGACGCTCGGCGTTCCGGTCGTCGCGATCGGCGTGCCGACGGTCGTCTATGCGTCGACGATCGTCAACTCGACGATCGAGCTGCTCGCGCAAAACTTCGGCAAGCAGACGGACAATACGAACGCGATACTCGGGATGCTGCCGAACATGACGGAGCAGGATCGACTCGGCATGGTGCGCGAGGTGCTCGATCCGCTCGGTCACGACCTCCTCGTCACGCCGAAGGAAATCGATCAATTCATCGAAGACATCGCCAACATTATCGCGAGCGGGCTGAACGCCGCGCTTCACGAAGCCGTGGACAACGATAACGTATCGGCGTACACGCATTAAGACGCAAGTAAGAAAGCTCGGGAGCGACGCTCCCGGGCTTTTTCCCCGCGCCTATAAATCCGGTTCTATTCTCTCATTCGCCACATAGAGTAGAAATACGAAGAAGATTGAGAGACCGCGTCAACGGAAGCGGCGCGGCAGAGGAGGAACCGGACTATGGAACGATTGGGTATGCGCATCGCGACGGGAATGGTGACGGCTTGTGTCGTCCTCGGGGCGGCAGGGCTCATCCGCGGACACGCGGAAGTCTCGCCGCTGCAGTCGCTCGGCAACGCGGCCGCCTTCGTCTCGGGATCCGTGCTTACTAGAATGTATATGGAAATTCCCGGCGCGGAGCCCGGTTTGGGAGAGACGCTGCTAGAGTCGCGGAAAGGGGCTGCGTCGGCGGAAGGGACGAGCTCCGGGGAACCGGTGGAGCCGACCGCTTCGAGCGGCGCGGAGACGCCGTCCGCGGCGTCCGATGCCGAGTCTGAGCCTGCCGGCGATAGCGAAGCCGTTCCGGCCGGCGCGCCTGCGTCTCCGTCTCCGTCCGAGGACAAGCCCCCCGCAGAGAAGCCGACGTCTGCGGCCGCGAAGCCCGAGACGGATCGCAAGCTCGCCTTCATCTACCATTCGCATAACCGGGAATCGTGGCTGCCCGAGCTGAAGGGGACGAGCAAGGATCAGCCGAACGAAGCGTTCGACGCCGACGTCAACGTATCGATGCTCGGCGCGCGGCTGCAGAAGAAGCTCGAGGAGTTCGGCGTCGGCGCGGTGCACTCGGGGACCGACTACAATACGGCCGTGAAAAACTTCAATTACAACTACTCGTATAAATATTCGAAGACGACGGTGAAGGAAGCTTTGGCGGTCCACGACGATCTCGTCTACCTGTTGGATATTCACCGCGACTCGTCGAGGCGGGAGCAGACGACCGTCGAGATCGACGGCAAGGCGTACGCGAAGATGTACTTCATCGTCGGCCAAGGAAACCCGAACTGGAAAGATAACGAGGCGCTGGCGAAACGGATTCACGAAAAGATGGAGAAGAAGCTGCCCGGCGTGTCGAAGGGCATTCTCACGAAAGGGACGAGGCACGGACACGGCGAGTACAACCAGTCGCTGTCCAAGGGAAGCGTGCTTATCGAAATCGGCGGCGTGGACAATACTTTGGAAGAGAGCAACCGCACGATCGACGCGCTCGCCTCGATCATCGCGGAATTGGCGAAGGACGCGGTGAAGGTCGATGCCGGCGCGGCTTCCGAGCAGCCGGAGAAGACGTAAGGAAGGGGCGAGGACGGTGAAGAAATCGAGGGGAGCGAAGGTGGCGGGATTCCTCGCGTTGATCGCGATCAGCGTCTTCTTCGGGATCGATATCGCCTCGTCCGGCCTCGAGCGCGTCCAGGGGCCGCCTCCGTCGGCGCGCGCGACGGAGGCTTCGGAGGCGGCGGCGCCGCCGTCCGCCTCGACTTCCGCGGCCGAGCCGAAGAGCGCAACGCCCGCGCCGTCGCCGGAGGCAGAGGCGCCCGCCGGGCCGGCCTCCGTCGCCGCGGCCGCGCCGGCGTTCGCCGAGCCGGGCCAGCATACCGGCGCCATCAACCGGGTATCGCTCGCGCTAGGCGACGGTCTGCGGTACCTCGCGCAAGGCGCGATCCGCTTCTTGGCGGACCTCATCGGCGCCGTTCTGCATTAAGCCTTTGCCGTAGACCCATGCTATTGCTATAATAGTGTGGATATAGGCTTAATTTTCTACGGGGTGACTTATGTCTACGATGGATTCGCGGCAAAGCAAGGTTCGGAACTTCTGTATCATCGCCCATATCGACCATGGGAAATCGACGCTTGCCGACCGTATCCTGGAATATACGGGCGCGGTACAGCAGCGCGAGATGCAGGAACAGCTGCTCGACCAGATGGATTTGGAGCGGGAGCGCGGCATTACGATTAAATTGCAGGCCGTCCGTCTTCAATACAAGGCCGACGACGGCGAAGTATATACGCTCAACCTGATCGATACGCCGGGACACGTCGACTTCACGTACGAGGTGTCGCGCAGCCTCGCTGCGTGCGAGGGCGCGCTGCTCGTCGTCGATGCGGCGCAGGGCATCGAAGCTCAGACGCTGGCGAACGTGTATCTCGCGCTCGACAACAACCTCGAGATTCTCCCGGTCATCAATAAGATCGACTTGCCGAGCGCCGAGCCGGAGCGCATCCGACAAGAGATCGAGGACGTCATCGGACTCGACGCGAGCGAAGCGGTGTTGGCGTCCGCCAAGGCGGGCATCGGCATCAAGGACATTCTCGAGCAGGTCGTGAAGAAGGTGCCGCCTCCGGTCGGCGACTCGGACCAGCCGACGAAGGCGCTCATTTTCGACTCGCATTACGATCCTTATAGGGGCGTTATCGTGTACGTGCGGGTGATGGACGGGTCGATCAAGGCCGGTTCGAAAATCCGGTTCATGGCGACGGAGAAGGAGTTCGAGGTCATCGAGGTCGGCGCGTTCCGCCCGAGAATGGCAAGCGTGGACGAGCTCCGGGCGGGCGACGTCGGCTTCGTCGTGGCGGGCATCAAGAACGTGAAGGATACGCGCGTGGGCGACACGATCACCGACGCGAAAAATCCGGTCAAGGAACCGCTCGCCGGCTATCGCCGGATTAACCCGATGGTGTTCTGCGGACTGTATCCGATCGAGACGTCCGACTACGCGGAGCTGCGGGAGGCGCTCGAGAAGCTGGAGCTGAACGACGCGTCGCTGCGGTACGAGCCCGAGACGTCGCAGGCGCTCGGTTTCGGCTTCCGCTGCGGCTTCCTAGGTTTGCTGCATATGGAGATCATTCAGGAGCGCATCGAGCGGGAGTTCAACATTCCGCTGCTGACGACGGCGCCGAGCGTCGTGTTCAAGGTACATCTGACGGACGGCACGACCGTGGACATCGACAACCCGGCCAATATGCCGGAGCAGCAGCGCATCGACCATATCGAAGAGCCGTACGTGAAAGCCTCGGTCATCGTGCCGAAGGATTTCGTCGGCGCGATCATGGAGCTGTGCCAGAACAAGCGCGGCGACTTCATCGACATGCAGTACCTCGACGCGACGCGCGTCACGCTCATCTACGACATTCCGTTGTCGGAGATCGTCTACGATTTCTTCGATCAGCTGAAGTCGCGCACGAAGGGATACGCATCGTTCGACTACGAGGTGTCCGGCTATAAGCGGTCGAACCTCGTGAAGATGGACATCTTGCTCAATAACGAAAAGGTCGACGCCCTCTCGTTCATCGTCCACCGCGACAACGCGTACAACCGCGGACGGATCCTGTGCGAGAAGCTGAAGGATATTATCCCGCGCCAGATGTTCGAGGTACCGATCCAAGCGACGATCGGCCAGAAGGTCATCGCCCGCGAGACGGTCAAGGCGATGCGGAAGAACGTCCTCGCCAAGTGCTACGGCGGCGACATCTCGCGGAAGCGCAAGCTGCTCGAGAAGCAGAAGGAAGGCAAGAAGCGCATGAAGCAGGTCGGCTCGGTCGAGGTGCCGCAAGAAGCGTTCATGGCGGTGCTGAAGATCGACGAATAGCGGCTGGCGTTGCCCCGGCGGAATCGCGCCGGGGCAACGTTTTTTGGCGGGATGCCCCGCGAGAGACATTTTCCAAGGAAAGGAGGTTACGCTCATTGTGAGACAACGGACCGAGACGCCGGAAGCGGTGTATCTTCATATCCCCTTCTGCACGAACAAGTGCCATTATTGCGACTTCAATTCCTATGTGCTGAAAGGTCAGCCGGTGCACGAATACCTCGACGCGCTGGAGCGCGAGATGGAGGCGACCGCGAAGGCGGTGCCGCCGGGCGCGATCCGCACCGTCTTCGTCGGGGGCGGAACGCCGACTGTGCTGACGCCGGAGCAGATGGAACGGTTCCTGAAGTCGGTGAGGACGTATTTTCCGAATCTGGCCGAGGGGTACGAGTTCACGATGGAGGCGAATCCCGGCACGACGGACCTCGAGAAGCTGCAGGCGATGCGCGAAGGCGGCGTCAATCGATTGTCGTTCGGCGTGCAATCGTTCGATACCGGGTTGCTGCACGCGATCGGGCGCATTCATTCGGTGGACGACGTGTATCGTAGCCTCGAAAACGCCCGCGCGGCCGGCTTCGCGAACGTATCGATCGATTTGATCTTCGGCCTGCCGAACCAGACGATCGCGCAGATGAACGAGACGCTCGACCGGGCGCTCGAGCTGAAGCTGCCGCATCATTCGATCTACAATCTGAAGGTGGAAGAAAATACGCTGTTCCACACGCTCTACGAGCGCGGGGAGCTGCCGCTGCCGAAGGAAGAGGACGAGGTCGAGATGTTCCACCTCATCATGAGTAGAATGCGGGAAGCGGGCTACGAGCAGTACGAAATCAGCAATTTCGCGAAGCCCGGCTTCGAGAGCAAGCATAATACGGTGTACTGGCGCAACGAGAGCTATTACGGGCTCGGCGCCGGGGCGCACGGCTACGTCCGCGGCGCCCGCCACGTCAACGTGAAGGGCATTCAGCCGTATATCGACGCGACGAAGCAGGGGCTGCCGCTGCTCGAGAAGTTCGACGTCGACCCGGACGAAGCGATGGAAGACTTCATGATGGTCGGGCTGCGGCTGCTGCGAGGGGTCGACCGCGCCGACTTCCGCGCCCAATTCGGGCGCGAGCTCGAGGACGTCTTCGGCGAGACGATCGGCCGGCTGCAGGGTCAGGGCATGCTGGAGCCGACCGAGGGCGGCTGGCGGCTCGCGCCGAACGGCGTGCTGCTCGGCAACGAGGTGTTCGGCGCATTCCTGGGCGCGCAGGCGACCGCGTAACAATAGGGCTTGAAACATCCGCACCAAGGATTCTCTCACAACGTATGTTACGTTGGGAGAGAATCTTTTTTTGCTTCGAATGTATTGTGCGTTTATTCAAGTTGTTGTATATTTATTCAATCGAAAACATTACGACGGAAGCGTGGGATGCGCCGTGATCCAGACCGCGGTTTGCCGGAAAGCGACAGTCGACGACGTCGACTTCTTATATGATTTGATTCAAGGGTATGCGGAAAGCGGCATCATGCTGCCCCGCACGAAGGAGATGCTGAGGGAGCAGGCGGACACGTTCGTGGTGGCCGAGATCGACGGCCGGATCGTCGGCTGCGGCGCATTGCTGCGTCTCGGCGCGGACCTGGTAGAGGTGCGCTCCCTCGGGCTCGACCCCGAGTATAAGGGCCAAGGCATCGGCCGCAAGATCGTCGAGATGCTCGAGTTGCAGGCGAGGGAATTAGGCGTGCCGAAGCTGATGGCGCTCACGTACGAGGTCGCCTTCTTCGAGCGGAACGGCTTTACGGTCGTGAATAAAGAGATCTTTCCGGAGAAGGTTTGGCGCGACTGCATCCACTGCAAGAAGCAACATAACTGCGACGAAATCGCGGTGCTCAAAAGGCTAGATTGACTTGACAACGACCCTCCCGATTCGGTATGTTTGGAGTAGGTTAGCACTCATCGTTAAGGAGTGCTAATCACTCGAACTCCGGGGAGGGTTGTCGTTTGTTATCCGAGCGTCAGAAGATGATTTTGTCGGCGATCGTCGACGATTATATTCGTTCCGCGGAGCCGGTCGGCTCGCGCAGCATATCGAAACGCGGGGACGTTGGATACAGCGCCGCGACGATCCGCAACGAGATGTCGGACCTTGAGGAGCTCGGTTTTCTCGAGCAGCCGCATACGTCCGCCGGGCGGATTCCTTCGAACAAGGGGTACCGATATTACGTAGACCACCTGCTGAGTCCCGGTTCGCTGTCTCCCATGGAGAAAGAATCGATCAAGACGTTCTTCGAGAATAAGATTCAAGAGGTCGAGGGCGTCGTTCAGCATGCCGCTACGATTCTGTCTAGCTTGACGAATTATACGGCGATCGTGCTCGGGCCGGAGACGTACAAGACGACGCTCGCGTCGCTCCAGCTCATTCCGTTGAACGAACGATCGGCGGTCGCGATCATCGTTACGAACACGGGACACGTCGAGAATCGTACCGTTACGATACCGGACGGCGTGCCGGTCGGCGAGATCGAGAAGTTCGTGAACGTCATGAACGCGAAGCTGAAGGGCGTGCCGCTGTACCGCTTGCGCTCGAAGATGTATACCGAGCTTGTCGCGGAGCTGAGCAAGCATGTGGCCGGCTACGAGGAGCTGCTCGCGGTCGTCGAATCGGTGCTCGAAGGCGACGAGTCGGACCGCTTGTACTTGGGCGGGGCGACGAATATGCTGACGCAGCCCGAGTTCAAGGACGTGGATAAGGTCAAGACGATTCTGGACCTGTTCGATCAGACCGAGACGATGCTTCGCATGTTCGCGGCGACGCCGGCCGGCATTCAAGTGAAGATCGGCGGAGAGAACACGCTGGAAGCGATCAATCATTGCAGCATCATCACGGCGTCTTATTCGATCGAGGGACAGCCGGTCGGTACGATCGGCATCTTGGGCCCGACGCGCATGGATTACCGGAAGGTGATCGCGGTTCTTGATCTATTTACGAAGGATTTAACGAACAGTTTGTCTCGTTGGTACCGATAACGGCCGTCGATGCGCAGGAGACGTTCGTCTCCTGCTTTTTTGCCGCGTTCGCGGCGACGGTTCCCGCGAATCGCGGGGGGGCATACTGGGATATGGATAAGGAGGTGAGAGGCGCATGAAACAGGAGACGGAGAAGGAACAGGGAACGACCCCGGCCGAGGAGATCGCTATGGAATCCGGCGAGACGACGGAAGCCGCGGAGACGGTCGAAGCCGAAGTCGTCGAGACAGGCGCTTCGGAGCTGGAAGCCGCCAAGCGTACGGCGGAGGAGAACTATCAACGTTATTTGCGCACGCAGGCCGATTTCGATAACTTCCGGCGCCGCGCGCGGACCGAGAAGGAAGAATTCGCGAAATACGCCTCGCAGAAGCTGATCGAGGGTCTTCTTCCGATCATCGACAATTTCGACCGGGCGATCGCGGCGAGTCGGGAACATAGCGATTTCGATTCGCTCGCCAAGGGCGTCGAGATGATCCAGCGTCAGTTGGGGCAGCTGCTCGAGAGCGAAGGCTTGCAGGCGATCGAGGCGATCGGTCAGCCGTTCAACCCCGAGCTGCACCAAGCGATCATGCAGGTGCCCGCCGAAGAGGGCGGAGCGTCGGGCATCGTCTTGGAGGAGCTGCAGAAGGGATACATGCTCAAGGAGAAGGTTATTCGCCCGTCGATGGTGAAGGTCACCGAGTAACGACGGCGCGGTCTCATTTTCACACACATAGAATACAGTTCGCTTAATCAAGGAGGAAGCACGCGTTATGGGTAAAGTTATAGGCATCGACCTCGGGACCACGAACTCTTGCGTCGCGGTCATGGAGGGCGGCGAAGCGGTCGTTATTCCGAACCGCGAAGGCAACCGGACGACGCCGTCGGTCGTAGGCTTCAAGAAGGACGGCGAGCGTATCGTCGGCGAGACGGCGAAGCGTCAAGCGATCACGAATCCGGAACGTACGGTCATCTCGATTAAGCGTCATATGGGAACGAACCATAAGACGACGATCGACGGCAAGGAATTCACGCCGCAAGAAATTTCGGCGATGATTCTCCAGAAGCTGAAGGCCGACGCGGAAGAATATTTGGGCACGTCGGTGACGCAAGCCGTCATCACGGTTCCGGCGTATTTCAACGACTCGCAGCGGCAAGCGACGAAAGACGCGGGCAAGATCGCGGGCCTCGAAGTGCTGCGGATCGTCAACGAGCCGACGGCGGCCGCGCTGGCGTACGGCCTCGAGAAGAACGAAGATCAGACGATCCTCGTCTTCGACCTCGGCGGCGGTACGTTCGACGTATCGATTCTCGAACTGAGCGACGGCTTGTTCGAAGTGAAGGCGACGAGCGGCGATAACCGTCTCGGCGGCGACGACTTCGACGACGTCATCATGAATCATCTCGTAGCCGAATTCCGCAAGGAGCAAGGCGTCGACTTGTCCAAAGATAAGGCGGCCGTGCAACGTCTGAAGGACGCAGCCGAGAAGGCGAAGAAAGAATTGTCCACGGTGCTAACGACGACGATCTCGCTTCCGTTCATTACGGTCGTCGACGGCGTGCCGCAGCACTTGGAGATGAATCTGACGCGCGCGAAGTTCGAAGAGCTGGCGGCGGATCTCGTGGAGCGTACGATGGGCCCGACGCGCCGCGCGCTGCAGGATTCGGGATTGTCGGCGGACAAGATCGACAAGGTCGTTCTCGTCGGCGGCTCGACGCGGATTCCGGCCGTTCAAGAAGCCGTGAAGAAACTTATCGGCAAGGAAGCGTATAAGGGCGTCAACCCGGACGAAGTCGTCGCGATCGGCGCGGCCGTCCAAGCGGGCGTCTTGACGGGCGACGTCAAGGACGTCGTATTGCTCGACGTCACGCCGCTCTCCCTCGGCATCGAGACGGCCGGCGGCGTGTTCACGAAGATGATCGACCGCAACACGACGATTCCGACGAGCAAGTCGCAGGTGTTCTCGACGTACGCGGACAACCAGACGTCCGTCGAAATTCACGTGCTGCAGGGCGAGCGCGCGATGGCGGCCGACAATAAGACGCTCGGCCGGTTCATCCTCGGCGACATTCCGCCGGCGCCGCGCGGCATTCCGCAGATCGAGGTTACGTTCGACATCGATGCCAACGGGATCGTGAACGTCAGCGCGTCCGATAAGGGCACGGGCAAGAGCCAGAAAATCACGATCACTTCCTCGAGCGGATTGTCCGACGAGGAGATCGATAAAATGGTGAAGGAAGCCGAGCGCAACGCGGAAGAAGACCGCAAGCGCAAGGAGCTCGTCGAAGCGCGCAATACGGCGGATCAGCTCGTCTACACGGTCGAGAAGACGATCAAGGACCTCGGCGACAAGGTCGACGCGTCCGAGATTCAGAAAGCCGAAGAAGCGAAGGAAGCGCTGAAGAAGGCGCTTGAAGGCGGCAGCCTCGACGAGATCAAGTCGAAGACCGAAGAATTGTCGAACATCGTTCAACAATTGTCCGTGAAGCTGTATGAGCAGATGGGCGCGCAGCAGCAAGCCGGCGGCGCGGACGCCGGAGCTGGCGCCGGGGCATCGGATGCGGGCGCTTCCCGTAAGGACAATGTCGTCGACGCCGACTACGAAGTGGTTGACGATAAAGACAAGTAACGGTTATGATGCAGTAGGTTGAAGCCCAAGTGCGCTTGGGCTTCGCTTTTATTTCAGGTGACGGCGCGGTCCGGTTTCGGGCGCGAGCCGTTTTCTCTATGGGGTAGGGGGGTGAACGCGTGGCGAAACGCGACTTTTACGAGGTGCTAGGGGTTCAGAAGGGGGCCTCCGCGGACGAGATCAAGAAGGCGTACCGGAAGCTGGCCCGGGAATACCATCCCGACGTGAACAAGGCGCCGGACGCGGCCGATAAGTTTAAAGAAGCGAAGGAAGCGTACGACGTCTTATCGGACGATTCGAAGCGCGCGAACTACGACCGCTTCGGCCACGCCGACCCGAACCAAGGCTTCGGCGGCTTCGGCGGCGGAGGCGGAGCGGATTTCGGCGGCGGCATCAACGATATTTTCGATATGTTCTTCGGCGGCGGCGGAGGTCGGCGCAACCCGAACGCGCCGCAGCGCGGGGCGGACCTCGAATATCAAATGCAGATCGAGTTTAAGGAAGCGGTCTTCGGCAAGGAAACCGACATTACGATTCCCCGCACGGAGACGTGCGACGTCTGCGAAGGGTCGGGCGCGAAGCCGGGCACGAAGCCGGAGACATGTTCCGTCTGCCGCGGCAGCGGACAACAGGAAGTCGTGCAGAACACGCCGTTCGGGCGCATCGTCAACCGCCGCGCCTGCGGCAATTGCAACGGCACGGGCAAGATCATTAAGGATCGCTGCAACAACTGTTGGGGCGCCGGTAAGGTCAAGAAGCAACGGAAGATCCACATCCGCATTCCGGCGGGCGTCGACGACGGCGCGCAGCTGCGCGTATCCGGCGAAGGCGAGAGCGGTATGCGCGGCGGACCTTCGGGCGACTTGTATATCTCGATCCGCGTTAAGCCGCACGAATTTTTCGAGCGGGAAGGCGAGGATATTTATTGCGAAGTGCCGCTAACGTTCGCGCAGGCGGCGCTCGGCGACGAGATCGAAGTGCCGACGCTGACCGAACGGGTCAAGTTGAAAATTCCGGCGGGCACGCAGACGGACACGTACTTCCGCTTGAAGGGCAAGGGCGTGCCGCGTCTTCGCGGCCATGGCCAAGGCGACCAGCATGTGAAAGTGGTCGTCGTTACGCCTACGAACTTGTCCGAAGAACAGAAGCAGCTGCTTCGCGATTTCGGCGGCATGTCCGGCGAGCGTACGCATGAAAATAACGGGTTCTTCGAACGGATGCGCAAGGCGTTCAAGGGCGATTAAGAGAGGGAGCACAAGCTCCTTCTCTTTTTTTATGCACATATTCGCCCGTCCGCCGGGGGAACTTATGGGGGAACGAGCTTACCGGATGCAGGGAAGGAAGGCGGCGAAAAGAATGAAACTCGAAAAGAAACCGACGAAAGCCTGGGATTCGACTCCGGCCGAGATCCGCCCGGGCGACGAGGATGCGGCGAAGGCGAATGCGGAGATGGAACGCCGCTTCTATGGACGTACGGATGGCGAGACTCCGGCGGAGGCGGTGGACTTCGCCGAGTTGTTTCGGAACGAGAGTTAAGGGGCAAGCTAACGTCATCCTACGGATGCGGGGTGAGACGAATGACAGACGCGAAGAAACAAGAACGGCAATTGCCGATCGGCAAAAACGAGGACGTAGAATTTTCCCGGGAGCTGGCGGACGAAGACGATCTGGAAGCTTTGGAGCGGATGCACGCCGCCGACCGGAGGCAGGAATAGGAGCGAATGCAACGATGGTAAGGCATATTCAGGCGTATTTCAACGAGGAGGACGACGCGGAAGCGGCCGCGACCGATTTACGGGCGCTTGGCGCGATCGAAGTGACCGCGGACCGAACGCCCGGTGACCTGAACGGTCGATTTCCGGCGGACACGGCGGCCGTCATTCCGATGATCCCTCAAAATCAAGGCTCGATGGTAGGGGCCTCATATATGGGGCAGCCGAATAACGTGCTCTTGCCCGGACTCATGTTCAGGGGCGGCTTGCTGCCCGACGGACTATCCCGCGAAGACGGCGGGCAGCCGGTCGTGACGGCCGTCGTCGAGGATCGCCAGTACGATAAGGCCGTCGAAGCGATCGAGCGTCGCGGAGGAAAGATCGGGTAAGGAAGGAGGGAGAACGATGGAAAAGAATATTCTGGCGTATTTCAAGTCGCCGGAAGAGGCGGAAGGCGCCGCGCAAAAGCTTCATGCGCTTCGCGCGATCGATGTCAGTATCGACCGGATATCGAAATATCCGGGCGGCGGCGGCGGAGCCCATGCCGAAAATCCGGTTTCGGGCGACTTCGGGAGCTTGGCTGCTTTGACGCTTGGGGCGGACGTCGGCGGCAACAGTCCAGGCATCTTATTGTCGGCGGGCACCGACGCGAGCGGGATGAGCGACGGCGGTCAGGGCGGCCCTACCGGACGGGACGTGCTTCTGACAGCCGTCGTGGACGAGGGCGTGCACCGCCAAGCGTTGAGCGTTATCGAGCAAGCCGGCGGAGCGGTGTAATATTTGACGAAGGAACGCGCAGGAGAGGATGATCTCCTGCGTTTTTTTATTTTCAATGGAAACTGGTAACAATTTTTACATATCGCTGGTGAAACTTTTCTCGTTGGCTTGCGTCTATTTGTGGTGTGAGAAACACGAGGGAGAGAGATACATGGTGAAGAAGACGGTAGGAATGGCACTTGTAATTTCGATGTTGTTCGGGTTGTTGGGAGCAACCGCATCCGCGGCGCCTACGGCAGCGATGAAGGTGTGGTTGTACGTCAATAAGCCCGAGGCGTTCGTTAACGGCCAGCAGACGCTGCTGACGTCGCCTGCGACGGTGTCGCCGAACGGCAAGATGTACGTGCCGGTGAAGTTTTTGGGCGATACGTTCGGGCTGCCGGTCGTATTCGACGGGCTGACGAATACGATCGCGGTTACGGCCGGGAAGACGAACGTTGCGATCGACCTGACGGCGCGCACCGCATTGATCGACGGTATGCCGGGGCCGATGGAGCCGACGTTCCTCATTAGCAAGGAAGGCAAGCTGATGGCGCAGCTGACATGGTTTATGGACCGGATCGGCGCGAAATACGAGTATGACGGCACATTGAATCGGGTCGAGGTTCTCTATGCGCCATGGAGCCCGGAGCTGCCTTCCTCGGTGAACGGCAAGCCGATCGCGAAGTTTACGTTCGGCAAGGATACGTATAAGATGGGCGAGCTCGTGAAGTATATCGACCTCAGCTACGATGTGGAAGGGGACGGCATCCAGTTCGCCTCCTGGAAGAACAAGCAGGACGCGTTCTTCACCCCAGGCACGCATGAGGTGTCGATGCAGGTGACGGACAGCCAAGGGAACGTCAGCGAATGGTTCACGAAGAACATTACGATTACGAACGAGACCATGTATGATAGAGTCGCCTTCCAGATGCAGCACGCGAAGCTGCAGTCGTTCGTGAAGCTGGAGAAGACGGACATCGCGAAGCATATCACAAGCGCGACGAAGCTCC
The DNA here is from genome assembly GCF_005765165.1 of Paenibacillus antri. Taxonomy (NCBI): domain Bacteria; kingdom Bacillati; phylum Bacillota; class Bacilli; order Caryophanales; family Paenibacillaceae; genus Paenibacillus; species Paenibacillus antri. The sequence continues at coordinate 544,137 of NZ_VCIW01000002.1, forward strand.
CGGTCGCTTCCGTACGCGACGAATCGCGCGAGCTGCTCGTCAGCGATAGTCCCGAGAACATCGTCGAGTACGGTGTATTGTACCGAGATCAGGTCGAGGGCAAGGCGAGATTGTACGCGAATCATATTAACGAGATGGACGCCGACGTCCAATTCGCCATTATCGCAACGAACCATGGAACGGAACCGGTTACGATCGAGACGACGCGGCAAGGAGAGGTTTATCCTTCTACCTTCATCAACTTGATCGGTTATCAAGCTTCCGTCGATTTCTTGGTAGGCGATGCGAATAAACCGACGATTACGGTCGAACCGGGCGAATCGAAGGCGTACGCCTATCTTCCGAAGCTGACGAAAGGCCAAGGCATCAATCTGATGTACGACGTAGAGACGAGCGACGAACTGACGTTCACGTTCGCGGCGATGTTGCCGGGCGAACCGATGGAAGCGGCCCTTGGTTACAAGGAGCTCCCTTATGATCGCCACGTGCGCGGGTCTTTCCCGGTCTCCGAAGTGCGGTGGGAGACGGACGCGTCGACGATCTCCGGCGCGAAGAAGTTTACGATCGGCGATAACGTGGATGACAAATACGTGCAAGGGTACGATGTATTCCGACAGCAAACCGTCGAGAACTATGGAAATTACGGGGTTGTCTATAACATTCGGGTGAAAAATCCGGGGAAATCGGCTCTTGTCATGCTTGCGCGGGGCGGGATCTATAAGGGCCCGTTGAAAATTAACGGCGAGATGGTTCTCGCGCCGGCTTCCGGCGTCATTACGGCGCTCGACGGGGTGTTCATGTTGTACCGGACGACGGGGAACGAACCGTATTTGGACATCGAGCTGACGCCGCCGGCGGGTTCGTACTTGCCGGTCGATCTAGTGTTGTACCCGTTGAACTAAGCATTCGATTCCACGGCCGTCTGCCTTGCGCGGACGGCTTTTTTAATGGAAAAAAATACAATTTGCAATCGGACGCAAAAGTGGGTATACTCTATTCTTGTCGCCGCGAAAAAGCGGCACCGCTCGAATCGGATACGATCGACGATGGAAAACATTGTCGCTTGCGATCGAACGAGCGAATGTGGTACATTATTTCTCCGGCCGCGAGAGCGAGTCGGACAAGCAACACCGAGTAAGACAAGCTTGCTCCTTGAAAACTGAACATGAGCGCATATGCTTTTTAAAGAAGTAAAGCTAGCTTGTAATGAGCGCAGTTTGAACTACCCTTTTTGGAGAGTTTGATCCTGGCTCAGGACGAACGCTGGCGGCGTGCCTAATACATGCAAGTCGAGCGGATCTTGTCCTTCGGGACAAGGTTAGCGGCGGACGGGTGAGTAACACGTAGGCAACCTGCCCATAAGACCGGGATAACTGGCGGAAACGCCTGCTAATACCGGATAATCGATTCGCCCGCCTGGGCGAATCGTGAAAGATGCTTCGGCATCGCTTGTGGATGGGCCTGCGGCGCATTAGCTAGTTGGCGGGGTAACGGCCCACCAAGGCGACGATGCGTAGCCGACCTGAGAGGGTGATCGGCCACA